>NZ_CAWNMS010000028.1:0-54018 GCF_963875605.1 Vibrio sp. V04_P4A5T148 | reverse complement strand
ACGAAGGGCAGTAGGCGAGATACTTAGAAAACTATGTGAATGGAAAAGTGTGAATATTATTGAAGCGGAGTGCTGCGTAGATCATATTCATATGCTTTTAGAAATACCACCGAAGATGAGTGTTTCATCATTTATGGGGTATTTGAAAGGAAAAAGTAGCCTGATGCTATATGAGCGATTTGGAGATTTGAAGTTCAAGTACAGGAATCGAGAATTTTGGTGTCGAGGGTATTATGTAGATACGGTAGGAAAAAATACCGAGAAGATACAAAGTTACATAAAGCACCAACTAGAGCAGGATAAAATGGGAGAGCAATTATCGCTCCCGTACTCAGGTAGCCCGTTTACGGGCCGCAGGAAATAGTCATATGCAAATGTCAGATCACTATGCGCCTGCTAGGGCGCTGCCAGTAGGAAAGCCTTATAGGCGCATATGAAAAACCACCGGCTATGCCGGTGGATACTTTTTTTTCTGTTTATGGTGAGTTAAGGGTTCTGAACGTATTAGGCTGCTTGAATATGAGTGGTGATATACGGCTGCCAGGCGTTTTGGTAGAGCTCGATAGATTGGCGACGAAACTGGTTAATTTGCGCCTTTTCAATATCATGTAACGCTCGCTTCTCTAATGCGGCGACACGTTCAAACTTCTGGATCTGTTCATAGAAACGATGCTCGGGGCCATTTTTCACATCGGCAATGGCTTTAAGATGTAATTGTACTTCTGCAATGACATTGGTTTTAGGAAGTTGAACCAGTAAGTTTAAATCGCGATAGCCCGATGCGGCAGGCGATTTAAAGCGGTTCTTTACTTTTACGATACTGGCTTCTCGGCTTAATACCTCATAAGCCTCGACTAAGCTTGGTACATCATTTGCCACCAGGGTTGTTCTGGCTAAATCTGTGATCCTATCAGCTCGCCCACCTAATTCATGTTCTATTTTGTTTAATGCTCGTTCACGTGATTTCACGCCAGAAAAGTGAGCCTCTGTTGATGTCAGTAAAGCAGTACTTCTGCACAATGTTTCAAGTTCACGTTGAGCTTGGTGAGCTTTACTGTAGAGAATTTCAAAATCGTTGTAGGGTTGCAAAGGCTGGTTGTTGGTGGACTGGATGCCATATAAACCGCTTAAACTATGCTTGAACAGTTTAGATGAGAGTTGATTTTTCGATTCACCAACCTTGGCATCACTTTCTGAATTGAACGGAACGGCTGCAAAGGCAGGGGCTCTGCTTAGTACTAAAAGCATCAGTGCCGTAGTACGTAAAAATAGGCTCATTCATTCTCCTTAACTTAGTCTAGGTAAAAGGTGAAACCAAAATAGACCTAAACACGTGATAACCAGAGTCGCTTGCTATGAGATCTTGGGCTAAACAAAGTGAACTCAATAGCTCGTGGAACAATTAATCCATAATTTTGCGCTTTATCACAGGTCTTATCTTCAGACGCCTCGCCAGGCTATCTGTTCAATTTGATGTGTTACCAAGTGTATCTAATGAGGATGAACCAAATATGAACATCTTTATCTGTCTTTATGCTGTTTGTTTAACCCGTTGAGGATTCACTTATTAGTCAGTAGTATGTACTTTGTCTGGCTGTAGATTTTAATCGTAGAGTACGAAGATAATGAAAGATCCCGAGTTTTGGCACAAGAAATGGGCCTCCAACCAAATAGGATTTCACTTAGAAGATGTGAACCCATTGTTGATCGAATATTGGCCTCAACTCTCACCTCAACGAAATGAAAGTGTATTTGTACCATTGTGCGGAAAAAGTGAAGATTTGATATGGCTCGCTTCCCAGCATGAACAGGTTCAGGGTATAGAGCTGAGTGAAATTGCCGTTCGTTCCTTTTTTGCCGAGCATTTTTATACGCCAACGGTCACTCGCTTAAATGGAGCGCATGAACTGTATCAGTTTGATGAACTGATGATTTATACCGGAGATGTTTTTAGTGCGCCGCTAAAAGCGGTTGAGCTTATCTACGACCGAGCGGCGTTAGTTGCGCTGCCCCCTGAAATGCGAAAGGAGTACGTTACTCGCTTGCTTTCATTGTTGAAAGAGGGCGGAAGGGTGCTGCTTGTGACGCTGGATTACGTTCAAAGTGAAATGACGGGTCCTCCATTCTGTGTCGCCAAAAATGAAGTTGAGTCGTTATTCACTGACTGCAAAGTGACGTGTCTGTTTCGTGACGATGCTGATGACAATCACCCTAAAATCAGTCAACGAGGATTAAGCCGTTTTGCTGAAGTCGTGTGGTTAATTGAGAAGTAACAGACTATGCTTAAATCGTTTATTTATACATCTTATACAACAATAAATAGATAGGTTTTAGGCGTTTGATGAGAGCAAGCCATTACGTCTATATCAGCCGCTCTAATACTAAGGAAAAACTATGGGTTTGTTTAGTCGGAAGCCAAACAGCAATCAACAGTCTAAAAAGAGTAGTGATGAACTGGTGGTTGATTCAATAAAACGCACGATGGCTTATATTGAGTTTGATCCACAAGGACATATTCTGACTGCCAGCTCTTCATTCTTGCAAGTGTTGGGTTATTCATTATCGGAAGTGGTGGGCCAGCATCATCGAATGTTCTGTGAAAGTGAATTTGTTAATGCGCCTCAATATAGTCAACTTTGGCAAAATTTAGCGCAAGGTAAAACTCATGCGGGTACGTTTTGTCGTTTAACTAAAAGCCATAATAAAGTGTGGATTGAAGCTACATACATCCCAGTAAAAGATGAGCAAGGAAAAGTGGTTAAGGTGGTGAAGATTGCCAGTGATATCACTGCTGCAAAAGAGAAATTGGATAGGCAAGTGGCCGTATTTGAAGCTGTCGATAAGTCAATGGCGGTGATTTCTTTCACCCCCGATGGGACGGTTGTTGAGGCGAATCAAAACTTTTTATCCTGTGTTGGATACAAATTGGCAGAAATCGTTGGTAAGCATCATCGACTTTTTTGTGATGATGAATTTTATAAAAAGGATCCTAATTTTTGGGCGTCGCTCGCTAGCGGCCATTTTAAAACGGGATTATTTAAACGTTTTACAAAACATGGTGATGAAATTTGGTTAGAAGCGACTTATAACCCCATCTTTAACGAAAAGCATAAAGTGATTGGTGTGACTAAGTTTGCAACTGATGTCACGCAACGAGTACTGCAAGCTCGGGCGATTAAAGAGGCAGCAGCGGCTGCGCATCACACCTCACAAGAAACGGTTAATATAGCTCAACTAGGCACC
This sequence comes from Vibrio sp. V04_P4A5T148, assembly GCF_963875605.1. Classification (NCBI taxonomy): domain Bacteria; kingdom Pseudomonadati; phylum Pseudomonadota; class Gammaproteobacteria; order Vibrionales; family Vibrionaceae; genus Vibrio; species Vibrio sp. V04_P4A5T148. The sequence goes on along the minus strand of NZ_CAWNMS010000028.1, from coordinate 50,775 downwards.
ACCACTTTAGCCGAAGCCGCTTCCATTGCTAAAGAGATTGATAACGCGATCACTAAGGCGAATACATCGATGACGCAACTGGCCAACCAGTCGCAGCAAATCACCAAAATTGTAACCACCATTACAGGCATAGCAGAACAGACTAATTTGCTGGCGCTCAATGCCGCTATCGAGGCTGCGCGTGCCGGGGAGTATGGCCGGGGTTTTGCTGTGGTTGCTGATGAGGTGCGCTCATTGGCCTCCAATACCACCAAAGCGACCGATGAAATTGGTAATATTGTTAAGCTCAATAGCGAACTGACCAACAGCTCGACATCGATGATGGGGGCAATTCAAGGCCAAGTCACGGCATGTAACAGCAAACTAGAAGAGACGCAAAAGCTGATTGATGAAATGAGAAAAGCCGCGGACAGTGTGGTTGGCACGGTCAGTGAACTGATTAAATAGTAAGGCTCTGCAGCGAGTATTGTTGGTGAAGAAAATGAAAGCGAGCCTATAGTGGCTCGCTTTGCGTTTTTACAGAATCACTTGTACGCTTTTGGCACATTGAATTGCGTTGTGCAAAGCCTGTTTGAGTTCTTTATCTTTCGCCAGAGCAACCCCAAGCCGACGGCGTCCATCAATGTCTGGTTTACCAAACAGACGAAGTTGAGTGTGTGGGATAGACAGTGCTTCATTTATTCCATCAAATTTAAGGTTAGTGGAGGTGCCTTGACCTAAAATAACCGCAGATGCCGATGGCCCATATTGGGTAATACTGTTGATTGGCATACCCGTGAACGCGCGCACGTGTAACGCAAATTCAGACAGCTCTTGTGAAATGAGGGTGACCATTCCCGTATCATGTGGGCGAGGGGACACTTCATTGAAGATAACATTATCGCCTTTTACAAACAGTTCAACACCAAATAAGCCGTAACCACCGAGTGAATTAACCACTTGTTCTGCTACATATTCAGCGGCTTTAATTGCGTTAGCCGACATCACTTGTGGTTGCCATGATTCGCGATAATCCCCTTCCTCTTGTCGATGGCCAATGGGAGCGCAGAAATGGACACCATCCACTGCTCGAATCGTCAAGAGAGTAATTTCGTAGTCGAAATCGATAAATCCTTCGACGATCACTCTCCCAGCTCCACTGCGGCCACCTTCTTGAGCGTATGCCCAAGCGCGGCTAATATCCTCTTGCGTCTTAATCACACTTTGGCCTTTACCTGATGAACTCATCACAGGCTTAACTACGCAAGGCATACCGACATGCTCAATCGCCAGTACAAAATCATTATAGTCATCAGCAAACTGATAAGGAGAGGTAGGTAAGGCAAGAGTTTCTGCGGCTAAACGGCGAATGCCTTCACGGTTCATCGTCAATTGAGTGGCCGTTGCGGTGGGGACCACGTTTAAGCCTTGCGCTTCCAGTTCAACCAGCTTGTGAGTGGCAATTGCTTCAATTTCTGGCACCACGTAGTCTGGTTTTTCGAGTTCGATAATGGCTTGTAGCGCATCGCCATCGAGCATATCCAATACGTGGCTACGATGCGCCACCTGCATTGCTGGAGCGTTGGCGTAGCGATCACAGGCAATCACTTCTAAACCAAGGCGTTGGCATTCAATTGCCACCTCTTTGCCCAATTCTCCGGAACCAAGCAGTAAAACGCGGGTGGCATTTTCACGTGTAGCAGTACCAAACATAGTGAATCCTTACATTCAAGCAATAGGTAATAGCGAAAACAGCCAAAATCATACTAAAATTAAGAATAAAAGCAAACGTTTGCCTTTGTGATGAGAGATGAGTAATTTCCTGTTCGTGCTGTCGATAGAGTGGTTTGTGTAATACGCAGTAAACGAACTCATATCTGTACAAAATTAAGGCTGAAATAGCAATTAATGTGCAGTAAACAGCATTCGAGAAACTGCGTTAAGAATATGAAGTAATTTCAGTCTAAGGTTTATGTGGGATTGACTAAGAAAAAGACACCTATGGCTATGAAAACTTTCTTACGTTTGCGTTTTATAACTCTACACACGAAAACTGCTCTGTTGTTTTCTGTCGGGTTGGTTGGGATCATTCTTAGCAGCTTATTTATTACTCGCCACTTTTTTTTATATAGTTTGAATGAACTTGAATCAATTGAGATTCATCGAGATAGCAATCAAGCTCAGTCGGTCATTCAAGATCTTTTAGTACAGCAAGAAAAGCGTTCTTATGATTGGGCTTATTGGGATGAAACTTATCTGCTGCTGTTGAATGGCGACACTCAATTTGCTGAGCGCAACTTGTATCCTGATTCCCTCGATACTTTAGGTTTAGACGTTTTGGCTTTCATCACCGAATCCTCGCAATTGGTTGAATACTTATGTCGGGATATTGAACCTGGCACAAACTGTTCGTTAGTGGAACAGTTGATACGCTCACAAGGTGTGAGCGACCATTTAATTCAGATGCATCACACACTTGATGAGGATAAAACTAGCCGATCTGGCCTCATCCGTGTGGAAAATAGTGTGTGGGTGGTGAGCCTAACTCCGGTGCGTAACAGTGAAGGTACGGCTGATGTTGTGGGGTGGATGCTATGGGGACAGCACTTAACCCGCCGTTTCCCTTCTCAGTATCAGAACCTACTAACCGCTAAAAATGACATTGTAGTTACCGATGCTCCTGTGATTTTACCTGTTAGTCATAATCAAGAGGGTATTGAAAGAGATCAAAATAATATCACGCATTACACCTTACTCAGTGATATGACAGGGCAACCTATTGGCTATCTAAAAACCTGTGCTCAGCGGCTTTACTATCAAAAAGGGAACGAAACTTTTTATTATTTGATTTTGACGATCATCATTGCGGCCGGCTTTGTCGCCGTGGCTACTTTTGCTCTGTTTCGCAGCAAGGTAGCCAAACGGTTTGAGAATTTTGAGCGTGGAATCAATCAGCTGATTGAAGAGAGTGCATTCTCTTCACAATCGAATGATAAACAAGATGAGTTTGAACGAATTACCGAACTTGTCCGTTCACTTGCTGCCTCATCCTCCTTGGCGGAAGATAGGCTTAAAGAGACGTTACAGAAATTTGATGCACTCTATCAAAGCCAAAATCTCGGAATGTTGCTGGTGGTTGATCGCTTCATTGTCGATGTGAACCAAGCCTTGTTGGATATGCTTTCTTATTCTAGAGATGAGTTGGTTGGAAAGGTTTTAGATGAGTTTTGTATTATACAAAATGATGTGGTGTGCAGCAGTGAATTACTCTACCAAAATATAGAACAAGGGATGCGTGAATTTGAGGGACATGTTGTTACAAAGGGTCAGCAGCGTTTAGAGTGTCTTATCGAAGCTACATTGATAGAACAACGTGGGCATCGCTCTATCATGCTATCGATTACTGATATCAGCGAGCAAAAGCAGCAAGAGCAGCTTATTTACGACCTTACTCATTGTGACCCAGTGTCAGGTTTACTTAATCGTCCAACGATGATGAGCCAAGTCCAGCCTTTGATTGACAATCCGACTGAATGTGGTGGGTTTTCCGTGCTCTACCTACGGGTTAAAAGACTAAAAGAAATTTCAGAAGTGTACGGACACAGTGCTTACGATATAGCCGTTAAACATTTTTCGGCTACGCTTAGAAACCGTTTCAATACGTCCATAATGGGACGAATTAGTGAATATGAATTTATGGTGTGTGAGTTGGGTAACGGGGCAACCTCTTTTTTGATTCACAGAGGCACTAAGCTTATCGATAGTTACAAGAGGAAGACTGACATTGGCGGCTTGGAACTCGATTTGAGTGTGGAAGGCGCTGTGATTGATTCACAATTGCCGATCGATTCTTTCGAAACTTTGGTTCAAAGTGGTTTTTATGCCATTCAACAAACAGAGAAAGCTGGAGCCAGCCTGGTTGTTTCAGTGACACAAGAATTGTTTGTTCATGCCCAGAAGTCGTTAGCGATCAATCGAGATCTCATCTCAGCTGTGAAAGATGGTCATATTATTGCTTACTATCAGCCGATTGTTCGTGCAGACAGTGCCGAAATCATTGGCTTTGAAGCTCTAGCTCGCTGGGAACACCCTCAACTTGGTATGGTTTCGCCAGCCGTATTTATCCCTTTGGCTGAGCAACGTAAAGTGATCATTGAATTGGGAGAGCAGATACTAGGCCAAGCCTGCCAATTTATTAACGAACTGCAAACGCAGTCGCAATTTTCGTTGGGTAAACGGCTAAGTATTCACGTCAATCTTTCTAGCCCGCATTTCTACAGTAAAAAATTGGTCGGGTACTTATCAGTATTGATTGAAAAATATCAAATTGAACCGGGACAATTAGTGCTCGAATTGACGGAAAGTATGTTGTTGGGGGCTGAAGAAGAGACGATCAAACGCATGGATGCGATAAAAAAACTCGGTATACAGTTGGCGCTTGATGATTTTGGTACGGGGTATTCCTCGTTTAGTACATTGTGTGATTTTCCATTAGATATAGTGAAGTTAGACCAGTCTTATATTTCCACATTGGAATCCAATGACAAAGCCAAAACCTTGGTGCGCAGTATTATCAATATGTCGCAAGAGCTAGGCTTAACTACCGTGGCTGAAGGGGTTGAAACTGCTTCGCAACTGCGCAAACTCAAAGTCTGGAATATTGATGAGATCCAAGGCTTCTATTTTTACAAGCCGATGAGTAAACAAGAGGTGTTCGATAATTTGTTGGGCGGAAAGGATATGCGGTAAAACCTGCACCATCAAAAGGCAAAAATCCCCATGCGTTGGGGATTTTTCACTAGAGCGCCTAAACCACAAGATAGGAAAGAGGAATGTCTGGGTTAATTACTTCCAAGGTGGCTTGAGTATCGGCTAAATGGCTAATACTGCCATCAGACATCTCAACTAATGCGGCTGTGACAATATTATCAAAGCGTTGGCCATCCATCATTAACTGAACAAGAGCAACTTGCAATGGTGGTAAGCTTGGGTTGAATGCGGCATTTTCAGCATACGCACCGACGTAGGTTTTACCATTCTCAACTTGCAGGGCAACACCACTGAGATTGTTGGTATAGGGTGCGTAACTGCGGTTTAGGCCATTAAGAGCTAAGCCAATGAGTGGGTCATCTTCGGTAGTTGTTTTGCCGTGGTTAGCGTCTGCCATTAGACCAGAATCAACACCTAAATCGGCAGGACCAAATGATTCAGGTAGGTACTCTTGCAGTGACTTCTCATCACGCTGTGGTAGCTGAATGGCAAGCGAGTCTGCGGTCGTAAGCTCATTCATAAACTGACGGCAGTGCCCACAAGGGCTGAAGTTGATGGTAATGTCAGCAACGCCTTGTTCACCTTTCATCCACGCATGGCTGATGGCACATTGCTCGGCGTGTACGGTTTGGCCTAATTGTGCACCGGAAAACTCCATATTCGCGCCAAAGTACAAACGGCCCGATAAACCTCTGACGATGGCTCCCACGTAAAAGTTTGAAAGCGGTACATAAGCATAGGCGGCCGCAAAAGGCAGCAGTGCAACGCGCAATTCCGCATCGTCTAAGCCAGAAAGAGAAAGCAGTTGGTTGAACTGTTCTGGTGATAGGGTTGCGTCAAAATCATCGCACAGCAGAATGGGCGACAAAAATTCTGCAACGGGTTTTGGCGTATCAGCTAGCGCCTGTTCAATACGGCTTTTCATAATGAGTCCTTATCTATGTATTGACGAATATTCTAGGCGAAGAATGAAATTTTACTGAGATTTAAGTCACGTAATTTAATGTAACGTGATTTTGGTTTTCACATTTAGAGTGAGGTCACACATGAAATCGATTACAGTCAGCCTTAGAGTGAGACACGTCTACAATCAAAATCCATGAGTAGACGTATCTTTGATTTCTGTTGGCACTCTATAGCGTGGACAACCACATTGAAAAAGCAAAAAAACTTGGAGCAAGTATCGATGTGATTACGCCGCACACGACTAATGCAAGTGAACTAAATGCTGCGTCACGTGGATCTTTTTCAGCGCAGGTTGCTGTGCCCAGCGCATGAGATACGGTGCCCATGGTTAAGCCTTTAGCAATGGGATGCGTAATGTTGAGAAGGTTATAGATAGGGTAGGCGAGAATCGCGCCAAACAGCCCTACAATGACCACTAAAACGGCGGCAATGGCTGGCTCCCCACCGAGGTTACTGGAAACTTCCATCGCAATCGGTGTGGTAACTGATTTACCCAGTAGGCTGGCGATTAAATGTATATCCGTTTGAAGATAAACAGCAATTAAGCTGGCTGTGAGCATTGACATAGCACTGCCCACCCCGCAGGCGAGGGCAATGATGCGCCAATTTGAGCGGATCTGAGGCAGTTGTTCATAGAGAGGATAAGCCAGCGCCACCACGGCCGGTTGCAACAGAAAGCTCAGCCACTGGTTATCAGCATAGTAACTGGCATAAGGAATGTTAAAAAATAGCAAGATAGGAATGATGATCACAAGGCTGAGCAGTAACGGATTCATTATGGCCGTTTTGCATTTTTTGCTGATCCAACGTGTCAGGAAAAAGACCGCAATTGTGAGCAATAACCACATCACTTATTCCCCTTTTTCAAAAAACGATCCAACCCTAAACCCAGACAAACTAATACGATCAGCGTACCGCCCACCGCGCTGGCAAGAATCGGTATGGCGTTACTCATCAATAAATCAAAATGCTCGATTAATCCGACACTGATAGGGACAAATAAAATGACCATATAACGGATAAAAAGACTGGCACTGGGTTTTACCCATTCGACAGGCACGAGCCCACTTGCCAATAAACTAAACAGAATTAGCATTCCGATAATACTGCCCGGAATGGTGATGCCAAGCCAATGTTGAAGATTGATACCTGCCATCAGGCAAAGGAAAATCAGCCCCATAGAGACCAAATATTTTGCAATGGTATTCACAATAAAAGTCGGTGCCTTGTTGTGCCTAAACTATTTTCGGAAATGGAATCGCAGCGTGTTGGTTTGAAACCTGACAGCGCGAAAACCTCGTACATTAACTCGCGATGTCTTCCACATAACGGTAAACGGATTTTAAAATAGCCATTTTCTTTTCGTCACTGCTGTGGGTGTGAACTAAGTTCTCTAAATTGAGCATGTACTCTTCAAGGTGGCTTTCGAAATAATCACGACAGTGAGTTGCCCAACGTCTTTGCTCTTCGTCACTTAATGTCAATGGGTAATGGCGAGCGCGGTAGCGAAACAGCAAGGGTTCGATGCGCTTATCGCTAAAACTAATGTCTAATGCGGCGAGGTTGACAGGGTCAGCTTGGCGAATGATCTCCATCGCCGCTTTGTCGGCCGGAGAGAAGAAACCGTCGTAGAGTTGAGTATCGACATCGTCACTGTGCTTATATTCGCGCTCAATTGTGTAGAGGCCAATCAGCTTTTCTCTGATCTCTGGGTACTGCTTGATGAGCGCTAAGTGTTCAAGACACAAGTTTCTATCGACCCCGATATGGTCTGCATTTTCGGCCGTTAATGTTTTGGCCGGCGCAAGGATAGGGCATTTATTGAGATGCACTAATTTGATGGGCACTGGCAATTCATCTTCTGCCAACTCTTCGCGTTTGGTATATAGACGTTGATGCAGTTCTTCGCTGCTTAAATCGATCAGGGGTTGAGGGTTTTTGGCAAGGTCCACCACAATAACCGCATTTTGATTGGTGGGATGCCAAGCAATCGGCACGATCCAACTGGTGTATTGGCATTCTCGGCCTAACATACCCGATACGTGCATTAAAGGTGTCATGTTGACGATATCAATCAGATCATTGAGTTTGCGTTTATGGCGCATGTTAAAAAAGTAATCAAACAACTTGGGTTGGGCGGCTTTTACTTTTTTGGCCAGCTCAATGGTGGCGATAACATCAGCCATAGCATCGTGGGCATTCGCATGTTCGATGCCATTGGCAACTGAGAGATGCTCCAACTTAAAACTGGTAAAGCCTTCGTCATTTTCGGGCCAGTTGATGCCTTCTGGGCGTAGCGCATGGCAGGCGCGCATCACATCAAGTAAATCCCAGCGTGAATTGCCGTTTTGCCAGCTCCAAGCATACGGATCAATGAAATTACGATAGCAAGTGTAACGCGTTACTTCATCATCAAAACGAATACTGTTGTAACCAAGACTGGTGGTGTTGGGTGTGGCGAGTTGTTGATGAATTTTGGCGATAAATTCAGGCTCTGGCAAGCCTTGGGCCACCGCTTTTTGTGGAGTGATACCCGTAATAAGCGCCGCTTCTGGAGAAGGCAGATAGTCTGCTGGTGGTTGGCAATAGATGACCAGTGGTTCGCCAATAATATTAAAATCCATATCGGTGCGAACGCCCGCAAATTGGCTCGGACGATCTTTCGCAGGGTTGACTCCCCACGTCTCATAGTCGAGGAAAAAGAAAGTAGGCGGGTGCTCTTGTCGCATTCGATAGTATCCAGTCGCTGAAATTTAAGGTTTATTAGACCATTGCCCGTGTGACATAGCAATGTGCGAAGCATGCTCTGATGAGGATTTGAAATGAAAAAGCCGGCGCATTGGCACCGGCTTGGAGAAAAACGAGAACGTTCGATACTTTCTAGGCTTGCTGTTCTTGAACTTGTACCTGTTTACCGTTCAGTAATCGGCTGGTAATGGTACCTGCCGTCATTGAGCCTGAAACGTTCAACGCGGTGCGGGCCATATCAATCAAGGGTTCAATGGAGATAAGCAGTGCTGCAATCGTCACTGGTAGGCCCATCGCTGGTAGCACGATTAAGGCTGCAAAAGTGGCACCGCCACCGACGCCGGCAATACCAAATGAGCTGATTGCGATAATAGCCACTAGCGACAAAATAAAGTGCACGTCCATTGGATTAATACCGACGGTAGGAGCAACCATCACAGCGAGCATGGCTGGGTAAATACCAGCGCAGCCGTTTTGACCAATAGTGGCACCGAATGAAGCCGATAGGTTGGCAATTGCTGGTGGTACGTTCAGCTTAGTGATTTGCGCTTCTACATTCAGAGGAATGGTTGCCGCTGAGCTACGTGAGGTAAACGCGAAGGTCAACACTGGCCAAATTTTCTGAAAATACTCTTTAGGGCTAACGCCTACAAAAGAAACCAAGATACCGTGCACCACAAACATCAATGCAATGGCGACATAAGAGGCGACAATAAAACCGAGCAAACTCAGAATATCGCCCGCACTTGATGTAGCGACAACTTTCGCCATCAACGCCGCAATACCGTAAGGGGTTAGTGCCATCACCATTTTCACGAGGCGCATCACAATCGACTGTATCGCTTCGACAAAGGTGCGGATTGGCGTTTCTAGCTCGGCTTTCTCTGACATTACTTTACGCGCCGCAATACCCGTTAGTACGCCAAAAATAACCACAGCGATGATCGAGGTTGAGCGAGCACCGGTTAAGTCGGCAAAAGGATTGGTCGGAATAAAGCTTAATAGCATTTGAGGAATAGTTAAATCACTCACAGTAGCGGCGCGGCTTTCTAGTACAGCAATACGCGCCGTTTCACGGCTGCCTTCAACGAGGCCGTCTGCTGTTAAACCAAAAGCTTGGGTGACAAAAATACCGATCAATGCCGAGACAGCGGTCGTCAGCAGTAAGATAGAAATGGTCAGGCCAGAGATTTTACCCAGCGAGCCACCTTTATCGAGCTTCACAACCGCAGCGATCATCGACACCAGCACCAAAGGCATAATCACCATTTTTAGCAAACCAACATAGCCGTTACCGACGACGTTGACCCAGCCTAATGTTTCCTTGATGGCCACATGTCCTTCACCAAGAACCACTTGTAGAGCAAGGCCAAATGCGCTGCCTAGGATCAACCCAAGTAGTACTAAGCGTGAAAGAGTGTGAGATTTTTTCTGCTGTCCGAAGAGAAAAAACAGAATGCCAATAAATACTGCGAGTGCGGCAATGGCTGCAACTGACATGATGCGACACCTTAAAAGTTGTGTACCCATGATTACGTTGATCGCCGATGAGCGATGTAGTCGATAATGCTAGGTAAAAGGGGAATAAAAGCGATGAAACGCAACCATATCTTTTAACGTAGGTTAATCCAAAGACAAAATCAGCATGATTTAGAACAAATGGTTATCAATCTTTCTATTGTGCTGGTAAATGAACCGATCGGTGAGTTATTTAAGCAAGTCATTGATACTTCTTGAGCAAGGCAAGCATATCGCGAGAGTGCAAAATATCTATGGCGTGTGGTTGTATCGAGCCGAGCTCTACTTAACTCACAAAATCTCGCGAGTTCAGCTGATGATCTGAATAATTTAGTGAGTAAGTTTAAGACCCAGTAATTTCTGGGGAGATTTTTTATACCTAACCCATTTGAAGGAGAGAAAGTTAACCACTGACTTGTTGTTTCCATAAACGTGCGTAAAGTCCTGCACGTGCGAGCAACGCTTCGTGAGTACCTTGCTCGGCCACTTGTCCATCTTCGATGACGATGATGTTATCGGCATGACGAATCGTCGATAACCGATGTGCAATACTGATCACCGTTCGATCATGGCAAATGGTTTCCATGTTGCTCATGATGGCCGCCTCTGACTGATAATCGAGCGCTGAAGTCGCTTCATCAAGCAGTAAGATTTTTGGGTTAACTAACAATGCGCGAGCCAGTGCAATGCGTTGACGTTGCCCGCCAGATAAGTTGGCACCTCTTTCTCCTACTTGTTGTTCAAACCCTTGTGGCAGCGCTTCAATAAAGCTTAACGCACCAGCAAGCTTTGCAACGTTTATCAGCTCTGCATCGCTTGCATCGGGTTTACAAAGACGAATATTGTCGGCAACGCTGCCTGCAAATAGCATGCTTTCTTGCAGCACCACACTCATGCTGCGCCTTAACGAGACCGGATCTGCAATGGCGAGATCCATACCATCGACCAAGACTTGCCCATGCAAAGGTACATAAAGACGCTGTAGCAGTTTCGTTAATGTACTTTTTCCAGATCCGGAAGGCCCAGTAATACCAATAAATTGCCCCGGAGCGATGGTCAACGAGAGATTCGCTAAGACTTCCGGTGCATCGATATGATAACGGAAGCGAACATTTTTAAACTCAATGCCTCCTTGAACAGAAGGGATGGAAGCAAGGCCATCTTTACTATTTTCAGCCGGTTCGTTAAGAATGTCGCCTACGCGACGCAAGGCTACTAAGGTGTGCTGGAAATCTTGCCACACTTGCGCAAGTCGCAAAACGGGTTGAGTAACATGCCCTGCTAGCATATTGAAGGCGACCAATTCACCGGGGGTGAGCTGCCCATTGAGCACTAAATTGACTCCCCACCAAAGTAAAATGGCAGCGGCTATTTTCTGCACTAAGGCAATCAATTGCCCAGCAATTAAACTGGCTTTTTGGGCTGAAAACGCGCATTCAATTTGTCGACTGAGTATTTGCTGCCACCGTTCTAAAAATCGAGCTTCCGTTGCGGTTGTCTTGATTGTTTCTATACCCGTTATAGATTCAGTCAGGAAGGTGGTTGTCTCTGCTTCTGCGTCATACTCTGTCGTTACCTTGTGACGAACCCAAGGTCCAATACCTAACCACAGCAGAAAATAAATCACTAATGAACCGATAATCAGCCCGGTGAGCGCTGGCGCATAATGAAACATCACACCAATAAAGAGGGTGATAAAAATGAGATCCAAGAGCAGCATTAAGGTTGAGCCCGTCAAAAACTGACGTATTTGCCCCATTTCCCGTACGCGGGCGATGATTTGCCCCGTTTGACGCTGCTTGAAATAACTTAATGGAAGATTAATCAAATGCCGATACAATCGCCCTGATAGTTCTGCATTGACTTGACTAGAAAGATGACCAAAAACCGTATTGCGCAAATAACTGTAAAGAGGTTCAGCAATGGCCAGTGCAAGCATAGCCAGCGCTAAAACGTGCAAACTCGACAAACTTCGCCCCACAAGAACCTTATCAATAACGGTTTCAAAAAGTTTGGGACCAAACAGGGCAAACAGTTGCAGCACAATCGAATACAGAAACACATCACGTAGCTGTTTTGACTGACGAAGTACCGAAGGCATAAACCAGCGGAGGCCAAAAGCGACATCGCTTGGCTCTATACTCTGCTCAATCAGTAATAAGACCTCATAACAGGAACTTGACGATCCTTGCGCCAACGGAAACTCGAAATAGCGCTGTTTAATTGGATCGTACAAGGTCCAACCATACTCGTTTAGCGCATGAATGACATGCCATTGCTGACGGATTTTGACCAATGCAGGTAGCGGGATCGGCTCGCTTCCTCTGACGGTGATCATTCGGCTTTTCAGACCAATAGATTGAGCGGCTCGCTGAATGTCGAGAGCACTGAGCTCATTTTCGGCAACGCCTAGTGTATGAATCAGTTGTGATGGCGTGACTTTCTTATCAAATGAAAGGCTGGCAAACGAGAGGGCCGCTAATGCGCCATGGCTTTCTTGATCATGAACCGTTGAGACGGTGTTGGTTAAGGTATCCACTCTATTTTTCTCGCAATGCTTCAGCTTGATATTCTCGGATTGGGCTGAGTAGATAATCGATGATCCGACGTTGGTCGGTTTTAATCTCAGCCACGACAGACATACCGGGCAATAAGGCAACAGAGGCACCATCGACCTCAATTGTGTGGTTTAACAATTGCACTTGAGCGGGAAAAACCAACCCAAGTTGCTCATCCATTGTCGAGTCTCTAGAGACGTGGACCAATGTTGCCGACAAGGTGCCGTAACGCGTATAGGGAAAGGCATCAATTTTCAACGTCACGGGTTGGCCAGCATAAATAAAGCCAATGTCTTTATTGAGAATTTTAACTTCGGCGACTTGTACCGAATCGTCAGGCACAATAATCATCAAATTTTGTGCTGGTTGTAAGACTGCCCCAAGGGTGTGAACACTCAATTGCTGTACAGTGCCAGTGACAGGAGAGCGAACCACTTGTAATCCTTCGTGTTCACGCACTTTGTCCAGTTCATGTTGCAGCGCTGAGAGTTGTAGGTGTGCTTGCTGACTTTTGTCTTGCCACTCTCTGGCTTTTTGCGCACGCAGCGCTTTTAAACGCTCTTCTAGGTTGAGATATTGCTTTTGCAGCACATGTTGTTGTGATGTTTGCTGGGCTAACGCTCGTTCGGATTCTAATAACTCTTTTTCCTGCTCCAGATACTGCACTTGACCGATCAAACGCTGTTGCTTGAGCTTTTTTTGAGCATCAAGGCGCTGAGTAATATTACTCACTAACTGTTTTAAGCCTCTGATATCGACCTCAAGTGAGGACTGGGAAGCAAGATTGACCTGCATTTCAGCACGCAAGTTTTTCAACACCGATGTAAATTCGTTTTTTTCAGTATCAAAGCTGTCGATGACCTCTTGCTGCGCCGAAGGTGCCAATGCCAAATACAGGGGATGTTGAGCTAGAACAGCCTTACCACGTAAAGCTTGATACTTGAGAAATTCATGGGTTTGATAGCGTATTTGATGACGCAAACGTTCAATATCTTGGCTAACGCCTAACGTGTCCAGAGTCAGTAAGGGCACTCCTTTTTCGACACGTTCACCATCCGTCACATGGATTTGTGCTACTCGGCTTTGTTCGTAAGACTGAATCACTTGTGAGCGCCCAGGGACTAACAGCCGCCCGTTTGCGGTCGCTTGGATATCCAATTTTCCCCAATAGGTCCAAAGTAAGGTGAGCAGTAACCCTACACTTAGCGTGATGGCGGTGATGCGAGCAAACGGAGAGGGCGGGCTCTGCTGTAGTGCAAGATGGCCGGGTAAAAACTCAAAGTAGCCGTTCGTTTTCGAGCGCTTAGAGCGAAGCTTCTTTAACTGAGAGATCATACTCGCTCATCCTCTTGTTTTAATGCTTGTTGCAGTTGCCACAGCTGGAAATATTTGCCTTGCTCTGCGAGAAGTTGTAGATGCGTGCCTTGCTCTGCAATCTCGCCTTTTTCCAGCACGATAATCCGGTCACACTCTCTTACCGTAGAGAGGCGGTGTGCAATGGTAATAACGGTACGCCCGACGGCAATTTGCTCCATATTGGTTTGAATGATGGCTTGTGATTCATCATCTAAAGCGCTGGTGGCTTCATCAAGAATCAAAATCTTAGGGTCTGCAAGCAGTGTGCGGGCAATGGCTAAACGTTGTCGTTGTCCGCCTGAAAGTGACTGCCCCCCTTCAGCTAAAATCGTGTCGTAACCCAGTGGCAGCTTTAAAATAAACTCATGAGCGCCCGCTAATTTTGCTGCTTGCACAATCTCATCCAAGTTGGCTTGTGGCTTTGAATGGGCAATGTTGTCACTAACACTTTTACTAAAGAGAAAGTTCTCTTGTGATACCACCCCCAACTGGCGACGCAATTCATGAACACCGATCTGTTTGAGTGGGGTGTTATCGAACATGATTTGGCCTGATTCAGGGCTGTACAGCTTGAGTAAAAGCCGAGCCAAGGTGCTTTTTCCCGACCCCGAGCCACCGACCACTCCAATTTTCTCACCCGCTTGGATATTGAGTGAAAGCTGATTGATGGTCAGCGGTAAATCGGGTTGATAACGGAAACTCACTTTACTGAGAGTGATCGCACCTTGCAGCTGTAGGGGATGGCTGGCTTGCTGCTGTTCGGTGGGCAAATTGAGTAGGTCGGAAAGTTTATCGACTGCAATTTGTGCTTGTATAAATTGTCCCCACAGCTCGACGAGCCGGGCAAGAGTTTGTGCAACATGACTGGCGAGCATGTTAAAAGCGATCAGTTGACCTATGGTCATTTGTAACGCGAGCACTTCAGATGCGCCAATCCATAGTAGAAAGACGCTCGCTATTTTTTGGATGAACTGCACTGCGTGGCTAGAGCGGTTATTCCACTGCTGAACCACATAGTTGCTCGATATCATCTGTTCGGTTTGAGTATCCCAACGTCGAATAAAGCGAGGTTCAGTCGCTAAGCTTTTAATGGTATCACTCCCCGCGACGGTTTCAGTTAGAAACGAAGTGTTGTGTGCCATATGGGTAAATTGTTGTTCAATCGCTTGTTGCAGCCTTGGGGTTAACCACCAAGCCAAAAAGAGATAACACGGCAGTGTGGCCAATACCAATAAGGTTAGTCCGCCAGAAAGTAAGCTCATCACATAGAAAAAGATCACGAGAAAAACGAGATCAATCGTGAGGGTAAACATCGAACCTGTGATGAACTCGCGTATGGTATCGAGCTCTCTTACTCGAGTCACAATCGCCCCAACTTGCCTTGATTTGAAAAACAGCAGCGGCAAACCAAACAGATGGTGAACCAATTTAATGCCAAGCTTAATATCAATGCGGTTAGCGGTATGAGCATATTGATATTCGCGTAAACCGCGTAGCAATACCTCAGCTATTCCAGAAATAACTAAGACGAACACTAAAACATCGAGTGTCGAGTGGGCTTGATGCACTAATACTTTGTCCATCACGACTTGGAAAAATAGCGGTGTAATAAGTGCAATAACTTGCAGTACGAAAGAGAATAAAACAATCTCAGCGATTAAATGTTTATGTTGCGATAATTCAGGTAAGAACCAACGAATATCAAAAGAGGATTGCTTTTTTTTGATATCTAGCGTTTTTCCATTCCAATTCTGTTTTAAATAGCTTGTATCTACTACTTTTGGGGTATCTGAATTACATGGATGAATTAAACATTTATCCTGTTCAACTTTAGCTAAAATAAATGGGTGATTATTTTTGTTAAATAAAATAATCGGTTTCTTTATTTTAGTAATTCTAGTAAAAGACTTCGCTTTATTAGTAGTGACTAAATAATTTCTTCCTTTTAAATCTTTTATTATTGAATCAATTGCACTGGATGGCGTTCCATTAGAGATATCTAATTTTATCTCACGAATTCCGATCAGCGGTAAGTAGACTGATAAGCAATGTAGCATGGCTTTTTTTTCATTTAAATCAGTCATATATTTGATTCTTCAAGGGCCAGAAAAAGAAAGGGGGCGGATCATATCATTAATATCAATAGATGCTCAAATATTATCTGGTCTGATTAGTTAATTGTGGTTTTTAAAGGTTTTAATTATCAGTTGCTTGTATTCGGTAATATTTTGGTTTTGTTAATTTATTCATGAATTAGCGTTATTGTATGGTTGCATGCCATTGAAATGCTGTATAACATTAAAAATCATTTTTGGGTTATCGCTACTTTTTTATAAGTGGCTTTAATCTTTTTTTATTTTCTTTTTAAATTATGAGGTGAGTTATTTATGTCTGAGAAATTCGTTCAAACTGTATCGAGTGTTAATTATAATAAAGGTGTTTTTTCTCTCTATTTTGTTGGACAGAATCAATCCAACATGGCAAACGGTATTATGGCGGAAAGTGATACGGACTTAGAGCTAAAAGAAGTGATTCATATGCCTGCTTCTGGTTTTATGTATATGGTTTCGATGGTTAAGAATATGCTTGAAGATCCTCGTATGAACGAAGAGTTAGAAAAATTAATTGCCGCAGGTTTTCTACCATCACCGAGTGAAGCACCTCAAGAGAACGAGAGTGGTATTGAGCCTGCTAAAAAACGCGTGACACGCACGAAAAAATAAAAGGTGGCTTAGCGTATGTTGATTCAACATCACGCGGCAAAACTGGATCGTGCAATGATGCAGAAAATGATGGGTGGGATTCTTCTGCTCAGCCAATATTCTCCTCTGCATCAGCGGTACCTTATCAGTGAATGGCAGCAACGGATTATGCCATCATTTGAGTTAAATCAGTTTTGCTATTACGAAGATGAACAAGGACGTCCAATTGCATTTTGTAATTGGGCGTTTTTGTCTGAGCAAGTGAGAGAGTTGCTATTGTCCGGTGAACGAGAAATCGAAGCCGCTGACTGGCGCTCTGGTGATCATATCTACATTCCTGAAATGCTTGCTCCTTTTGGTCACGGACGTCAAATCGTCAATGACTTACGACAGCGTGTTTTTTTGCCGTGGAAAGGGCAAAAAGTGTGTACTGTACGCGGCAAAATCGACACGCAAAACGACCGCTGTATCCGTAAGGTACAGTGGTTTTCTATTTAAATAATAATAAGAGCCACAGTCTATGGGAAAACCATTTTGGAGAAGTGTCGAATACTTCTTCACCGGAAATTATTCCGCTGACGATGGAAATAACGACATTGTTGCCATCGGTTTTGGCGGCGAAATTCATGCTTATGGCGGAGATGATCATATTCATCTGGGGTCGATCGGAGCCACGGTATATACCGGTTCAGGTAACGATACGGTATCGGCGGGGGCCGGCTATCTAAAAGTTGAGGATACAACGGGGAACCTAAGCGTTCGAGGCGCTGCGGGTTATGCTGATATCAAGAAAAACGGAGACGGTAATCTCTCATTTTCAGGTGCTGCTGGTGGTGTAGACATTGGTCATGACGGCCAGCATGGCAACATCAGCTACGGAGGTGCTGCGGCTTACAACCACATTAAGCGTCAAGGGTCATCAGGCCATGTTTCTTTCCAAGGTGCTGGTGGCTACAACGCTATCTGGCATGAAACCAATCATGGAAACTTGAGTTTCGAAGGTGTAGGTGCGGGCAATAAAATCGATCGTACTTGGTTTAACCAGTATCAAGGATCTCAAGGTGATGTGCGTTTTGTCGGCGCGGGGGTTGCTAACAGTATTAGCTCACGTGTTGAAAGCGGTAACCTGCACTTTAGTGGAGCTGGTGCGGATAACCATTTGGTTCGCAAAGGCAAGGTTGGGGATATTACCCTAGAGGGTGCCGGGGCATCCAACCGAATTGAGCGTACGCACAATGCGGACGATGTGTATACCGAAACACGCGGTAATATTCGCTTCGAAGGTGTGGGTGGTTACAACAGCCTTTACTCTGATGTGGCACATGGTGATATTCACTTCTCGGGCGGCGGTGCTTATAACACCATTACTCGTAAAGGTAGTGGTGGCGACTTTGATGCTCAAGGTATGGAATATGCCAAAGCGGACGAGATCGTTCTCACTACCGCACAGATGCACGGTTTATCGATTGATAACGGCAACAAGTTCCATGCGGTCAACGCCGTAAAATCAGAACGAGAGCCCAATACCTATCTGTTCGCTATTGCAGATGGTAATTACACCAAAATCAACAAAATCCGTCTCTATAACGATGCCGAATCCGGCAAACTCAAGTACTACTCAGAGGCGTGGTTCAAGCAGGGTAATCACTTAACCGATCTTGCTCATTCCGATGTTTCTTTTTCAGGTGGCTTTGAGTCCAATCCAGTCAACGGTGGTTACACCCTTTCTAATATTGCCATTGAACATCAGCAATCAGTGACTGTTCATGCGGTTGAGAAAAGCTTGACTGAATATGAGTGGGTGACTTACGCCAATGGTGCGGTGATTGATGCGAAAGATGTGTCATTGTCGGATGCAAAAATGGGTGGTCACGCGATTTATGCTGATGGCACTAAGGTTGATGTCAAAGCGGTGAAATCAAACCGCAAACCCAACACTTATGTTTACGCTAAAATGCTGGGACAACACACGAAAATCGTTGTGGTTGAACTGGCTAACGATGCCGAAACTGGCGCGCTGAAATATCAAGCTCGCTCTTGGTATAAAGAAGGTGATCACACTGCCAATTTAGCTAACCAAGATATTTCGTCTGCGTATGGATATCACGCAATGGGCAAAGGGGGTTACTCGCTCAGCGACTTGCATTACAGCGTTAACGCGGTAAGAAGTACCAGCGAAACCGTGGCTGATATCGACGAATACACGGATCAAACCTTATTCAAACCCGTAAGCGATAGCGGCGAAAGCTCTGGCGATATTCATTTCAATGGTGTCGGTGGCGGTAACGTTATTAAATCCAACGTAACACGCGGTCATGTTTACTTTAACGGTGGCGGTCTTGCCAACGTGATCCTGCATAGCTCTCAGTTCGGTAACACTGAATTTAACGGTGCAGGCGCGGCTAACGTGATTGTCAAAAGTGGCGAAGAAGGGGATCTCACCTTCCGCGGCGCAGGTTTGGCAAACGTATTAGTGCACCAAAGTCAGCAAGGCAAGATGGATGTTTACGCGGGTGGTGCGTTGAACGTGCTGGTTCGTGTTGGTAACGGCGACTATCTGGCTCACTTATTGGCTTACGGCAACATCTCGGTACAGAAAGGCCAAGGCAATAGTCGAGTTACTCTACTGGGCGGCTATAACACGCACACGCAAATCGGTAGTGGTGATGCACTATGGCTAGCGGCTGGCGGTTTCAATGTCATGACGCAAGTCGGTCAAGGCGATGTGGCTTCGGTACTGGCTGGTGGCGCAAACGTACTGACCAAAATGGGTGATGGTGAACTCACGGCGGGCATGCTGGGTGGTGCGAACGTGATTACCCATATCAGCAGTGATGATCAATTATCGAATACCACGGCGGTGGCACTCGGCGGCGCAAACATTCTCACCAAAAAAGGCAAAGGCAACACCCTTGCTGTGATGGGTGGAGGCGCTAACGTACTCACCCATGTCGGTGATGGCACCACAACTGGTGTCATGGTAGGCGGCGCGAACATCCTAACGAAAGTCGGGAATGGCGACACGACAGGCATTATGCTTGGTGTTGGCAACGTGCTAACGCATGTTGGTGATGGCCAAACCCTTGGCGTAATGGGCGCCGCAGGCAACATCTTCACTAAAGTGGGCGATGGAACATCCATTTCAGTCATGATTGGTGCAGGCAATATCTTTACCCATGTGGGCGAAGGGAATGCTTGGGCACTGATGGGCGGCCTTGGTAACGTCTTTACCAAAGTGGGCAACGGTGATGCTCTCGCGTTAATGGTGGCCGAAGCTAACGTCTTCACCCATATCGGTGATGGCATGTCGGTGGCGCTTATGTTAGCCAAAGGCAACATAGCAACTAAAGTCGGTAATGGAACCACACTTGCGGCTATGGTGGGTAACGCTAATATCTTTACCCATGTAGGTAGTGGCAGCACGTTTGCTGCAATGATCGGTCAAGCCAACATCATGACCAAAGTGGGCGATGATCTCACCGCTGCGCTGATGGTCGGTAAAGCCAACATCTACACGCATGTCGGCGATGGAACTAGCTTAGGAATATTTGCGGGCGAAGTGAACGTGATGACTAAGGTTGGTAACGGCACAACCTTGGCTGCGATGTTCGGTAAAGCGAACATCATGACACACGTCGGGGATGGTCTAACGGGCGTGTTAGCACTGGGCGAAGCCAATATCGTCACCAAAGTGGGTGATGATTTCATGGGTGTTGTGGCCGCGGCGAAAGCCAACGTCGTGACTCATGTCGGTGATGCAACCACCGCCGCTGTATTGGCGGGTAAAGGCAATATCCTCACAAAAGTGGGCGAAGGCACCACGGTAGGGTTGTTGATTTCCGATATCGGCAACGTGATGACCCATGTCGGAGATGGCACGACCATTGGTATTGCCAAGGGCAAGGCAAACATTATTACCAAAGTCGGTGATGGCTTGGGTGTTAACGTGGCTTGGGGTCAAGCTAACGTGTTTACTCATGTAGGTGATGGAGATCGCTATAATTTTGCCAAAGGTGAAGCCAACGTCATCAGCAAAGTGGGCGATGGTCAAGAAGTCTCTGTCGTGCAAGGTCAAGCCAATATCATTACCCATGTGGGTGATGGTGATGATTATACCGGTGCTTGGGGCAAAGCCAACGTTATCACCAAAGTGGGTAATGGCCGAAATGTTGTGCTAGCCAAAGGTGAAGCCAACATCGTGACTCAAGTGGGTGATGGCGATAGCTTTAACGCACTTTGGAGTAAGGGCAACATCGTCACCAAAGTCGGTGATGGTATGCAGGTGACCGCCGCGAAAGGTAAAGCGAACGTAACGACTCGAGTGGGAGATGGCCTAAACGTCACCGCCGCTTATGGGGATGCCAATATTAACACCGTGGTTGGTGACGGTATTTCGGTCAATGTTGCCTGGGGCCAATACAACGTCAATACCAAAATCGGCGATGGTTTGAACGTCGCGGTCATGAAAGGTAAAGCCAACGCTAATATTCATGTTGGTGATGGTTTAGGGGTTAATGCTTCTTACGCTCAAAACAACGTGGCGATCAAAATCGGTAATGGTGATTTCTACAGTTTGGCGGTCGCGTCGAGCAACACCAGTAGCAACAAGCTCTCCGCCCTGTTTGATAACATCAAGCAAACCGTACTTGGTGTCGGTGGTAGCCAAGCAATCAACTACTTAGTGCAAGGCGATGAAGCATCATCATCCGGCACGCATAAAGGCCGTGGTGCGATTGCGACACCTGAAATCACCAAGCTGGATGGCTTCCAAATGGAGGCGATTGAAGAAGTGGGCTCTGATTTGGGAGACAGCCTAACAGGTAGTGTGACCAAGGTAGACGCACCTGATCTCAATCAAATGCAAAATGCGCTCAACGTTGACTCATCTCAGCAGTTCGCGCCTAACTTGATCGTCAATGGCGATTTTGAGCAGGGGGAGTACGGTTGGAGGGCCTCTAACGGTATTGAAGCAGGTTTTTCTGCCAACGGTTATGGCGTTGCAAGTGAAGGACACGGCAACCGAGTCAGTGAGCTTGACACCTACATCAACACGACCATTTTTCAAGATCTGAATGATCTCAATCATGGCGAAGTTATTACGCTGAGCTTTGATTTTGCAAAACGTGCAGGCATTTCTAATAACGAAGGCATTGACGTTCTCTGGAACGGCGAAGTGGTTTTCTCATCGTCTGGTGATGAATCTGCTTGGCAGAAAAAAACCTTAAAACTGACCGCTCAAGCTGGCAGTAACCGTATCGAATTCAAAGGCACAGGCCACGATGATGGGTTGGGCTATATCTTAGATAACGTAGTGGCGAAATTAGAAACGCCACAGCAAACTAATGCGGTGAGTGAGCATGCAACGCAAAATCAAGCGTCGCAGAATGCTCTATCAGACAAAGAGCGCGCAGAAGCGGATCGCCAGCGTCTAGAACAAGAAAAGCAGAAACAGCTCGATGCTGTCGCAGGTTCGCAAAGCCAGCTGGAATCTACCGACCAACAAGCCTTGGAAAATAATGGTCAAGCTCAACGTGATGTGGTGAAAGAAGAGTCGGAAGCCGTGACGGCTGAGTTGACCGAACTGGCACAAGGTCTCGATGTGCTCGATGACAAAGCCACGCATACGGGTGAGTCGGGCGACCAATGGCGCAACGATTTTGCCGGTGGCTTGCTTGATGGTGTTCAAACCCAATTGGACAACGCAAAACAGGTTTCTGGTGAGCAGATTGCTGCCGCGAAACAGACGCACGCGGACAATCAAAACAAAGTCAAAGATTCGGTTGCACAATCGGAAGCAGGCGTCGCAAAAGGTGAGCAAAACCTGGCGGGTGCAGAGCAAGGCATTGCTGATGCTAAAACTGATGCTGAAAAACGTAAAGCTGATGCTTTGGCAAAAGGCAATGACGCGAAACAAGCCGAATCTGACGCACACAGCGCAGCAAACGACGCGCAATCGCGTGGTGATCGCGATGCGATGAACGCGGAACATAAAGCCAACCAAGTGCAGAATGATGCGAAAGGGGCTAAGCAAAACGAAAGCGATCGACCTGATCGTCAAGGTGTTGTGGGCAGCGGCCTTGCGGGTCAAGCACATAGCGTCGAAGCCGCTGGTGTTGCGGGCCGCCATATCAACGCTGACAGTCAAACAAACGCTGATGGCCGCTTTAGCGAGGGCTTGAGCGAGCAAGAGCTAGAAGCCTTAGAAGGTGCGACCAATGCAGTCAACCGCCTGCAAATTAACGCAGGAATTCGAGCGAAAAATACGGGTAGTTCTGTCACTTCGATGTTCACTGAGACAAACGCCGACAGCATTGTTGTGCCAACAACGGCCTCTCAGGATGTGAGCCGAAAAGAGATTCACATTTCAGGGGTGAACCTAGAAGGTCTTGGTGAGGCATCCAGTGATATAGCATTGGGTGGTAACGCCATCGACAACATGTTGCGTGAATCTCTACCATTCTATTCACTTCGTACTGAGCGCAATCTCTTGGTGCAAGAAGGGGATGAAGGCTTTGAAGTGCGTGCTTGGCCTGGCACAGATGACAATAGCAAGACCATTGTTCTTGATGATCCAGAAGATGCGGCTCAACAAAAAGCCATTGAGCGTTTCATTTTGGCCAACTTCGATAATTTTGAACAAATGCCCGATGAGCTCTTTTTGGTGGATAACAAGGTTATCTCACATCATGAGGGTCGCACGCGTGTTTTGGCACAAAAAGAAGAGGGCGCTTGGAAGTACAACACCAAAGCAGAATTGATATCTGTCACCGAATTACTCGATGCTGCCAGTGTTACAGGGAAGATCCGTGGTGAAAGTTACCAACAAGTGATTGATGCTCTGGCTGAGTATCATTTGAGTACGGTTGAACATGCAGACTACGAACAGGAGTCAATGGAAAAGCTGGTTAACCTACATAAACAGATTGAAGGTTATGTACTTGGTCACCCAGATTCTGGCCGCATTGAAGCAATGAGTTCACTGTTAAATCAGGTGAATACACGTTTAGAAGAAGTCTCTACTCTGGCGGTATCAGAACAAAATATCAAAGCGCAAGACAGCTTTAGCCGATTATATGGCCAGCTTGAAAATGCCAACTTGAAAGAGAGTAAGCATTTGTATCTTGATGGCAATGGTGACTTCGTTACTAAGGGCAAAGGAAATCTTGCCAATATCGATCAGCTAGGCGGCAGCGAAGCTGTGCTTGAAAAAGTGAAATCGACAGTAAGTAACGAGTATGGCCAAACCGTTGCGGATACAATCTTTGCTGGATTATCTGTCAAAGAGCTTGCCAAAGATGGCAAAGGTATTGATATCGCTGGGCTTAAAAAAGTGCATTTAGCGATTGAACAACACTTGTCACCCGTCAGTGCAACACTATTTCTTTGGAAACCGAGTGATCATAGTGCCCTTGGACATGCAGCTCTGCAAATTGGCCAGGGACGTAATCAAATCAGTGCAGATCAAGCACAAGCTTATAATCAGAGCAATTATGTAAGCTGGTGGCCAATGGGTAGTAAGTCATCTAGCGTAAATCGTCTATTTGATGTTTCATCAGAATCTCACCCAGATCTTAAACTGCGCTGGAAAGATTTTAGTCAGCCAGCCGCGCAAGGTGAATCTCTAGTATTTGATATGCAGTCGGAAGAAAATGATGATTTCGGGTTAAAAAGTTCTGAAGATAAATTGAAGTCTTTTATCAAGCAATTGGCTTTAGCCTCTGGTGTTGATGAAAAATTTAAAGATATCTCTGAAACGTTTACCATGATGGTATTAATGAACCCGGATCTTCTGGAATCGGCCAATATTCCTGAGCATATTTCTAAACCGTTTGTTGACCAATGGAATGACACCAGTTACGACATGCAAGATGTGGCGCATCGTTTTGCGAAAGAGCTACAAGAGCAAGCGAAAATTGCGGTTAACTCGGAACAAATGGAGCACCAGATAGCCGAGGTCGTTCGTCAGTTTGCACAAGATGAATTGGGTAAAATTCAGGCTTTTAAAGAGATGCAGTCTGACCAAGGCCGTGTATTCCGCATTAACCTTGAAGGCCTTGATGTGGCTGCGATGCAAGATGAATGGAATCGCCTCAGTAACGACCCGGATGCGCGTTATCAACTGCTCACCAAAAACTGCTCTAGTACGGTCGCCAAAGTGTTGAAAGCCGGCGGGGCGGATAAATTAATTGGTCACACATGGCTGCCTAAATTTGGTGTTTGGACACCGACAGAGCTGTTTAACTTTGCTCAAGATTTGCAAAAAGCTCAATTGGTAAGTAATGCGAAGAAAGATAAGCAATATCTTGACTCAGATTCTCACCAATCAGCTGAACGCGCTTTAGAAAGCCTCGGCGAAGGTAAGCAAACAACGCTCGATTTATCATCGGTGTCTACTAAAGACGAACTGAAAAATGAAGCGAAAGTCTTTGCTAAACCTATTGGTGAATCTTATCAAAAGATCTTAGACCAATTGGATTTACTGCATACCACGCAAGGTGATAAGCAAATAGAAGCAGCATTAAGAGTTAATAACTTAATTGATGACTATGTATCACACCATGAAAAATCAGGTCGTAATACCGCTTTGCTGAGCCTCAAAAATCGCGTGAGTGAAAGCCTTTATAATAACGTTGCGCAAGAAACGAGAGTCGAAATCGCAAAATTGTCTGCTACTCGCATTGATTTAGCGGCGGATCTATTGCATCGACTGCGTTCTAGCACCAACAAGGTGTCTTCCGTTGTTGATATTAAACATCTTGCCGATGGAACAAAATACAGCAGCCAAGAGAGCTTAGCTGTGCTTTCGGAACAAGAGGTTCCTTTTAATAAAGAGCTGCAAGACCAACAACTAGTACAAGGAAGAGAGACCGGTGAAGCGGTAGTTAATAACGTACAACTGTCGGATGACGAGATAAAAGGGATTAAATGGTATACCAGTGAAGGTTTCCAATATGTAAATGAAGCTTTAAGAAAAGAAGAGAAGCTGACCTATTTTGTCAAAGACAATGCTGTTAATGCTGTTAAAGGTTTAAATAAACTTGAGACATTTGAAGGTACCGTTTATAGAGCTTTCATGCCAGGAGTAAGCTTGAACGATCTTGCTTCACAAGTGACTCCTGGCCAGTTATTTAGCGATCAAGGTTTTACCTCTACATCAACCAGTATTGAATTGGCTAAAAGTTTCCGAGGTGGGAAAGACACAGTTATTCTGACCATTCTTGATGCCAAAGGAACTAACGTTGCTGGGCTTGCGCAGTTAAATCAAGCGGAAGTCTTACTCAAACCAGGTGCTCATCTACGCATTGAAGCGGTGAAAGAAACGGATCAAAATTTACACATCGTTGCTAAGCACACTGAAGAATTTCATGCGGGTGAAACGGTACGTAATTTATTTGATGGTAAAACGATAGGCATAGCCATCAACCGAAACACTTCAACTATTAATGAAAGTGTAATTACTTCGTTTGATCATGATGAAATCACCACATTATTGAAAAACAAACCTGTATTGGATAATGCGGATACGATATCAAACGCAGATTCTCGCCATAAGAATTATCAATCCCGAGATTTAGTTCTCGAGCCAATCGTGCAACCAGAAACCATCGAGCTTGGTATGCCTGATATCGATCAGAAAATATTGGCGGAGGTTGCTGAGCGTGAAAATGTCATTATCGGTGTTCGACCAGTTGATGAGAAGTCGAAGTCACTGATTGATTCTAAGCTCTATAGCAGTAAAGGTTTATTCGTTAAGGCGAAAAGCTCTGATTGGGGGCCAATGTCTGGTTTTATTCCTGTAGATCAGTCATTTGCCAAAGCATCTGCGAGAAGAGATCTCAATAAATTTAACGGCTATGCCGAACAATCCATTGAGTCTGGTAATGCGGTAAGTGCCGATTTGTATCTGAATCAGGTTCGAATGGATGAGTTGGTGTCTAAATATCAGTCACTGACAGCTCTTGAGTTTGATGCAGAAAGCGGTATGTACAAAACAACGGCAACCAATGGTGATCAAACAGTCACTTTCTTCCTGAATAAAGTGACTGTTGAGAGTAAAGATCTGTGGCAGGTTCATTACATGAAAGATGGCGAGCTAGCGCCGTTCAAAGTGATTGGTGATCCTGTATCTAAACAGCCGATGACAGCAGACTATGATTTGTTGACGGTGATGTATTCCTACGCTGATCTAGGGCCGCAAGATAAGGTCAAGCAACCATTAACTTGGGAACAGTGGAAAGAGTCTGTTACTTACGAAGACTTAACGCCTAAGTATCAAGAGCTATACGACAGTGAGGTGCTTTATAACAAGAAGGATGGGGCGAGCCTTGGCGTTGTGAGCGATCGCTTAAAAACGCTGAAAGATGTGATCAATACCAGCTTGGGCAGAACCGATGGCCTAGAGATGGTGCATCATGGTGCAGACGACGCAAACCCTTATGCGGTAATGGCGGACAATTTCCCTGCGACTTTCTTTGTACCTAAAAGCTTCTTTATGGAAGATGGTTTAGGCGAAGGAAAGGGCTCTATCCAAACGTATTTCAATGTGAATGAGCAAGGTGCGGTGGTGATTCGTGATCCGCAGGAGTTTTCTAATTTCCAGCAGGTAGCGATTAATGTCAGTTACCGAGCATCACTCAATGATAAGTGGAATGCTGGCCTTGATGACCAACTCTTTACACCAAAACGTAAATTGTCTCATGAGTTCTTAGATGTGAGAGATGAACTCGCTCATAAATTGAAAGCAAAAGTTGTTGATTTTGAAAAAGAAGTTCAACTGGATAGACTCGGTGATCATCAAGTCGATAGCACTGTATCAACGTTATCAGTGATGGCTTTAGACAATCAAAACGTCGACGATTGGAGTCAGATAGCGGTTGTGCCTAAAGATGACGGCGGTGAAACGCGCTTTGACGGCCAAGTGATTGTTCAAATGGAAAACGATTCAGTAGTTGCAAAAGCGGCGGCAAATCTAGCTGGCAAGCATCCTGAAAACAGTGTGGTCGTTCAGCTAGATTCTGAGGGGAATTATCGCGTGGTGTATGGTGACCCATCGAAATTGGATGGAAAGCTACGCTGGCAATTGGTTGGCCATGGGCGTGATGATTCAGAACACAACAACAGTCGCTTAAGTGGCTACAGTGCCGATGAACTTGCAGTGAAATTGGCCAAGTTCCAGCAGGCATTCGGCCAAGCGGAAAACATCAGCAACAAGCCTGGCCATATCAGTATTGTCGGTTGCTCTTTAGTGAGTGATGACAAGCAAAAAGGCTTTGGCCATCAATTTATCAATGCCATGGATGCCAATGGTCTTCGCGTGGATGTGTCTGTTCGCAACTCTGATGTAGCGGTAGACACAACAGGGCGCAAACATACTCAAGATGCCAATGGAAATTGGGTAAAAAAGGCTGCAAACAATAAAGTCTCACTGACTTGGAATACGCAAGGCGAAGTTACCGCACGTGACGAGATCATTCGTAACGGTGTGGCGGAAGGGGATATCCATCTTTCTCGTGTTGGTGCGAGTGAGGTTAATGAGCCAGCACGTGGTGCCATCGGCGACAACAGTGAGGTGTTTGAAGCACCTGAAAAGCGTAAACCGGAAACGGATACTACGGCATCGGCGGGCAGTGACAATAAGCTCAGTTACTCGGGCAATATTCAGGTCAACGTCGGTGATGGTGAGTTCACCGCAGTTAACTGGGGTACGTCAAATGTTGGTATTAAAGTGGGTACGGGAGGCTTTAAGTCGCTGGCCTTTGGTGACAACAATGTCATGGTTCATATTGGTAATGGTGACAGCAAACATAGTGTCGACATCGCTGGTTATCAGGCGCTTGAAGGTGCTCAAATGTTTATGGGTAACCGCAACGTAAGTTTCAATATGGGTCGCAGTAATGACCTTATCGTGATGATGGATAAGTCGATCCCGACACCTCCACTGGTCAATCCATTTGATGGTGCATCACGTATTTCAGGAGTATTACAAAGCATCGCACAATCAGGAAAGGGTGCCGATTGGTTAGCGGCTCAAGAACAGCAGTGGACACTCTCTGGTGCGAAAAAATTTGTTAAAGAGATGTCCGGTCTCGATCAAACCAGCAGTGTTGACTACACCAGTTTGGTTGATTTGGACTCTCAGAATGAGCGCAGCAGCCGCGGCTTGAAGTCTGACGCTGAAGCAACGTTGAATAAAAAGTACAACCAGTGGCTAAGTGGCAATAGTAATAATGATACTGGCAAGATGAGCCGCGCGGATAAGTTCCGTCAAATGAACGAGAAGTTGGCCTTTAACTTCGCGGTCGGTGGCCAAGGAGCCGATATTCAGGTCACCACGGGCAACTGGAACTTTATGTTCGGAGACAACATCCAAGCGATTTTGGATACCAATCTCGGTTCATTGTTTGGCGTGTTGACCCAGCAATTCTCAGCAACGGGAATGGCTCAAACGACCTTTACCTATAATCCGCAAGACTTGCCTCGTCAGCTTAAGAATAAGCTGCTGGGTAAATTTGCTGAGGTCGGTGCAGAGACGACTTTAGGTGATATCTTCGGTGTCAATTACACCGCTGATGGCAAAATAGTCTCTCGTACTGATGAAGCGGTAGATGGCGTTGCCATTTTAAAAGAGATGCTAGAAGTGATTGGCGAGTTTGGTGGTGAGCAGCTCAGCGCATTTACTGACCCAGAAAAATTGCTAGATAGCCTCAAAGCGGGAATCGGTATGGGGGCTGATGGTCTTCAATCCTTTGCTGAAAGTCATGGACTGAAAGAGAAAGCACCAGAGGAAAACGATACAGCGCAAGTGACTCTCAATGGCGCGCCTGCGGCAACGGAAAACGTATCAGCCACTGTTGAAGAAACCAAACCAGAGCGCGCATTTGGTTTTAATGCGCTCAATTTGCCCAATTTATTTGCCACCATGTTTAGCAAAGATAAGCAGGCAGAGATGGCATCATTGGTCAGTAATCTGAAGCAGAATCTCACCGCCGATTTGCTCAATATGAAGGATAAAACGTTTGATTTCCTTCGTAACAGTGGGCATTTGCAAGGGGATGGCGATATGAACGTTTCTCTGGGCAATTACAACTTCAACTGGGGTGGTGACGGTAAAGATCTCGGCGCTTATCTAGGCGACAATAATAACTTCTGGGGAGGACGTGGAGACGATGTGTTCTACGCAACGGGAGTCTCCAATATTTTCACTGGCGGTGAAGGCCACGATATGGGCGTTTTAATGGGTCGCGAGAACATGATGTTCGGCGGTGATGGTAATGATACGGCAGTTGTGGCCGGACGCATTAACCACGTCTTTATGGGCGCGGGTGATGATCAATCCTTTGTCTTTGGCGAAGGTGGTGAGATCACCATGGGGTCAGGTAATGACTATGCGGTCACTTCAGGTAACTTCAACCGTGTGGACATGGGAGACGATCAAGACTTTTCTGTAACCATCGGTAATAACAACCAACTTGATCTTGGTGCAGGCAATGACTTTGCGAGAGTCTTTGGCAATCACAACCGAATTGATGCTGGCCAAGGAAACGATGAAGTCAAACTGATGGGTTACCATGCTTCGATTAATGCTGGCGAGGGCGAGGATTACTTAATTGCCGCCGCCATCTCAAAATTCAGCACATTAAACGGTGGTGAAGGTAACGATGTCATGGTGCTTGGGGGTTACCAAAATACGTTCAAAGGCGGTGCTGGCGTAGATAGTTTTGTGGTCAGTGGTGAGGTGATCGATAACGTGGTTGAAGATATTCGCCAAGGTGAAAACATCATCTTCAACGGTATTGATTGGAACCGTTTATGGTTTGAGCGTAGTGGTTATGATCTGAAAATCTCTATGGCACGCCATACTGATACCTCTTCCGATCAAACGCTATTTGATGCGTTAGGTTGTGTTACTTTCAATGATTATTTTGCAAATAATCGAGCCAAACTTATTATCGGTTTAGGTGAAAAAGACGCTCAAGGCGAGCAGGAATATACCTGCTTGACTGATAATGCGTTAGACAATCTCATTCAAGCGATGAGTTCCTTCGCGCCTAAGGTGGGAGAAAGCAACTTTATGGATGGATTAGCTTCTCAGCCTCAGCAAGCGATTATGGCCGCATGGTCGGATGTGAATACCGGGAAGTTTAGCTTGTCGTAATCATGTCTTTCTCGGGTTAAAACCAGCCTTTGTGGGCGTGTCTGTTTGACAATAGCGCCCATATAAACCTAAAAACGCCTCCTGATTTTATAGAAAACAGGGGGTGTTTTTTTAGGCTCAAATAGGCAAAACCTAGCCGATACTAGCGAATACGAGTAAACTCTTCTCTTTTCATGGAAGAGCCCAGAAGCAATGTTAAAACAAGATCATAGCCAAGCGATACAACAAAGAATCGATCAAAAAACCAAACCGTTAGGAGCGCTGGGCCAACTTGAGTCATTAGCACACCAGCTCGCCTTAATCCAAAGTCAAAATCAGCCTCAGCCCACTCAGCAGATCACCATTCATAAGCCTACAGTATTGGTCTTTGCTGGCGATCACGGCATTGCAGATGAAGGCATTAGCATTGCGCCAAGCGCGGTGACTCAGCAAATGGTGCTTAACTTTCTGGCGGGTGGTGCGGCCATCAACTGTTTTTGTCGCAGCAATCAAGTCGAGATGAAAGTAATAGATTGCGGGATTTTACTCCCTGTAGAAAGCGACAATCCGCACTTTCTTGTGCAGCGCTTAGGTAGCCGAACGGAGAACTTTGCTCGCCAAGCGGCGATGTCTGTAGAGCAAGTGAAGCAAGGGCTACTGCTAGGCAATCAGGCCGTGCAGCAGGTGATTCGTGCGGGGTCCAATATAGTGATGTTTGGTGAAATGGGCATTGGCAATACCAGTAGCGCTTCTGCGATATTAGCGGCGCTTTCTAAACATTCTGTTGAACAGTGCGTTGGTTACGGCACTGGCATTTCAACACAGCAATATCAGAAAAAAGTAGAGCTGGTGAAGCAAGGCGTAACACGTTGCCGTGGTTTGGATCCAGAAACGGTCCTTGCGGAAGTAGGCGGCTTTGAAATTGTGCAAATGGTCGGAGCATTTTTAGGCGCTTACCAGCAGCAAACGCCGATTCTGGTGGATGGATTTATCGTCACGGTAGCCGCGTATGTGGCCACACTTATTGAACCAGATTGCCGCGAGTTGATGATTTTTGCTCATCAGTCCCATGAATCGGGCCATCAACGCGTACTGGAACTGTTAAACGCGACACCACTGCTTAATTTAGGGTTGAGATTGGGTGAGGGAACGGGTGCTGTATTAGCCGTACCTTTGGTCAAAGCGGCCGCCGAGTTCTACAACACCATGGCCAGTTTTGCCGACGCAGGAGTGATAGTGTAATGCTGCGCGCTTTCGCTTATCAATTAGAGCTATTCTGGTTGGCGCTGAGTTTTTTCTCGCGCCTTCCTATTCCTAACAATACGCCCTATTGCAGTGAACGAATGAACCGATCTGGGCGCTATTTTTCCTTGGTTGGTCTATTACTCGGCGCGATCTGCGGTGCCATCTACAGTGTGCTGATCCTGATTTTACCAAACGAGGTAAGCATCGCACTGACGATGGTGGCCAGTTTGCTATTAACAGGGGCGTTTCATGAAGATGGCTTAACTGACATGGCGGACGGCATTGGCGGAGGAATGACGGCTGAGCGCCGTTTGAGCATCATGAAAGATAGCCGCATTGGCACTTATGGTGCGGCCAGTTTAGTGATGGCGCTACTGTGTAAGTTTCTCTTTTTAGAGGCGCTACTTGGTTATGGCAACGTATTGATGGTGTGGGTGCTAGGCTACAGTTTTAGCCGTGCGATAGCGGCATCGTTGATTTTCGACATGCCGTATGTGAGCGATCTCGATAGCAGCAAAAGTAAGCCGCTAGCCAATAAACAAACCCTTCCAGAGCTCATTTTTCTACTGCTGTGCGGCTTAGCGCCTGCGTTATGGTTTGGTTGGCAGGTAAGCTTAAGTTTGGTATTGGTTGCTGTAGTTTTTCGTATTTTCTTCAAAGCTTGGTTGATGGCGCGTATTGGTGGCTTCACTGGAGATTGCCTTGGCGCTGCACAACAGATTATGGAACTGCTGATCTATCTGCTGCTTATTGTATTCGCTGGGTTGGGTTATTTGAGCATGGGACTGATTGAATAATGGTGCATTTGATTTTGGGTGGTGCGCGTAGCGGTAAGTCTTGTTTCGCTGAACAGGCCGCAAAGCAAGAACACCAAGCGCTGTTAATGCGGCTGCCGCAGGCTCAGCTTAACTATGTTGCCACCGCGATTGCGTTTGATGATGAAATGCAGGCAAGGATTGCTCACCATCAGCAGCAAAGAACGTCGGAATGGCAAGAGCACGAATGCCCTGAACAACTGCCTGAGTTAATTGCCACTTTTTCGGCACATGATGTGGTATTGGTGGACTGCTTAACGCTGTGGCTGAATAACGTTATCTATAACCATGGCCAGCAAGCTCACGAAGCGGAGATAAAAAAGCGAGTCGAGCAACTCTGTTTTGCCGTTGAGCAAACGCCCGCCACTTTGGTTATCGTCGCTAACGAAGTGGGCCTTGGCGTGATCCCGATGGGGGAGGTTTCGCGCTTATTTGTCGATAACGCGGGCTGGCTTAACCAAGCGCTAGCCAAGTTAGCAACCCGAGTGAGCTTTATTGCGGCGGGCTTACCGATTGTTTTAAAAGACATCGTTTTAAAAGACACTGCTCTAAACGACATCGCTTTAAAAGGCTCACAATGATCAATCTCTATTTGATGCGCCACGGTAAAACCGTCGGTCGGCCTGCGCTCAATGGTAAAACAGATGTGCTCGTTGAAGCGCATCGGCAAGAGCAGATCGCTCACACTTTGCTGAGATCCCCTTACTCCTTCTCAAACATCATTACTTCGCCGCTACGCCGTTGCTGTGATTTAGCGCAGCAACTGGTTTTACAGCAGCCGAAATTGGATTACCAAATTGAGCCTGATTTCCAAGAGATGGATTTTGGTGACGTCGATGGCGTGGCCTTTGATGAACTGCAATCGATGTGGCCAGTAGTGGAAACTTTGTGGACCAATCCGGCCCAACATAAACTACCGAATGCAGAAAACTTGGCCGATTTTCATCAGCGTGTAACTCGTGCTTGGGAGGCTCAGATTAAAGAGATCAAGCAAGACACTTTAATCATCGCTCATGGTGGAACAATCAGAATGATACTTGCCAATGTTCTAGGCACTGATTGGCAAAACCGCCATTGGTATAGTGTGTTGAATATCGACTATCAATCATTAACTCATATCCAAATAGGAAAAGATAACGCTGAGAATGTGAGTGTGAAGAGCATCGGAATTCAAATTTAGCACCGGGTGAGCATGCAGTAGAGTATGGAGTAACTATCAGATTTAATGATAGAATTCCCGGCAATTAACGCAGGCCTCTGGTTAAGCGTATTTTTGTATAAGGTATTGAGACGATCGTTGATGAGTTAAGTTTACCCTTATCCATCTTGATAAGTGGGATCGCCTCAACATAAATTACTTCTACAATTCATTAACATACCGCTGTGCAATAAAGGAGTAACGCATGACGAAGTCCCTTTTCCGCCAATCTTTCCTATTTGATAGTTTGGATTTAGACCAAGAAATGGTCACTGGCGAAATCAAAACGGCAGCTGGTATTACGCTTAAAGTGCTCTCGCGTGGAGTGCTCGAAGTGATCCCCGCTCATCTCAACGATGAGAGTAAGCACATCATTATTTCTTGCGGTATTCATGGTGACGAAACTGCGCCAATGGAATTAGTAAATAAGCTGGTGGATGATATTCAGTCAGGTTTTCAAGCGGTCCAACACCGCTGCTTATTTATTGTGGCTCATCCTCAGGCGACGAATCAACATACCCGTTTCGTGCAAGAAAATTTGAACCGTTTATTTGATGATAAAAAGGGTAATACCTCCCTAGAAAGAGAGATTGCACAGCATCTCAAACAGACAGTGAAAGACTTTTTCGAACACACTGCTGAGCAAAACCGGTGGCATCTTGATTTGCACTGTGCGATTCGTCACTCCAAACATTATTCGTTTGCCGTCAGTCCCAAATCTCGTCATCCTGTCCGCAGCCGCGCGCTGATGGCATTGATTGAAAGTGCGCATATCGAAGCGGTGCTGCTTTCAAATTCACCCTCGAGTACCTTCAGTTGGTACAGTGCAGAGAATTTTGCCGCGCAAGCTTTAACGCTTGAGCTGGGGCAAGTCGCACCTCTTGGTCAAAACAACCTAGAGCGATTAGTCGCGTTTGACTTAGCCATGCGCGATTTGGTAGCCAATGCGACACCTGAACACTTGCCAAGAAAGCCAACTATTTATCGTGTCAGCCGTACCATCGTCCGTTTGCATGACGATTTTGATTTCATGTTTGATGATAACGTCGAAAACTTTACTGCGTTTAAACATGGTGAGGTATTTGGTCATGATGGTGAAAAGCCACTCATGGCGAAAAATGAAGATGAAGCGATCGTATTTCCTAACCGAAAAGTGGCATTAGGCCAGCGCGCCGCGTTAATGGTGTGCAAAGTGGCGACACGCTATGAAGACGATCAATTGGTATACGATTAACCGATGGTACTTTTGGCTTGTTAATCTTTTGGCCTGTTAACCTTTTGGCCTGTTGACAAGGTTAACAGGCGATTGCTTTGGTATATCACTTTCTATTTAAATGGCTTAACGGTAAGGTTAGGCCATTATTGTTTCTCTTACTTACATATAAGCGCATGACGTTCAATCAGTTACTCTTAAAAAAACAGCGTCGCTGGCATTACGCCCTCTACGCTATGCTGGCATTGTTGATTACGATGAGTGCGTTTTATTTGATGGTGGGTGAACTCTTTATCAGCCCATTTCACACTTGGTCACCACTGGAATGGCAGTTAGTGACTGAACTTCGTGCTCCTCGTCTGTTCTCTGCCGTCATCATCGGTGCTTCACTAGCCGTATCAGGCGCTGCGCTGCAAGTGTTATTAGGGAATGTTTTGGCTGAGCCTGGCGTGCTTGGTATTTCTGGTGGCGCCAGTGTGGCGATGGTAGTGGTGCTGTTTTTCTTCCCTGCCTTGGCCTCCCCTGAAATTTTCATGCTTTGTGCCGTAGTCGGTGCGATGGTGTTTACTCTTTTACTGGTCAGCATGGCTAAAGCGATGCGTTTAAGCACAACTCGCTTACTGTTGGTCGGTGTGGCGCTGGGTATTTTATCTGGTGCTGTGGTGACATGGGCGTTTTATTTCAGTAATGATCTCAGTTTAAGGCAACTGGTTTACTGGTTGATGGGCAGTATTGGTGGTGCAAGCTGGTATCAACATACGCTTTCATTAGCTGCGCTTCCGGTGATCATCTGGCTTGCTCTGCAAGGAAAAACGTTAGACAAACTGATGTTGGGCGAAACTCATGCAAAGCAGTTAGGTGTGGATGTGCATCGACTACGTTGGAAATTGATTTTTGCCGTGTCGCTGCTGGTAGGAGCTGCGGTGGCATTGGGCGGTGTGATCAGTTTTGTTGGGTTGGTTGTTCCGCATTTATTGCGCTTGGCGTTTGGTTCTGAAAACCGCTACCTTTTACCTATGTCGGCTCTGTTCGGCGCACTTTTACTGGTCTGCGCGGATACCGTTGCCAGAACGGCGCTTAATGCTGCTGAGCTTCCACTTGGTGTCGTCACTACCACCATTGGTGCGCCGATTTTTATTTGGATGTTGTTGAAAAACCATGATTCACGTTAATAGCCTGCAGGTTTCATCACGCTTATTGCCACTCTCTTTTACTTGCCAAGCGGGAGAGGTGCTGCATGTTATTGGGCCTAATGGCAGCGGAAAAAGCACTTTACTGTCGGCGTTAGCTGGCGTGACAGAGAGCCAAGGTGAGGTCTACATTGGTGATCTTCAGCTTTCAAGCGCATCGTTAGAGGCGCTGTCACTGCACCGAGCTTATTTGTCGCAAAACGACAAGCCTGTTTTTAATGTCGATGTTTATCAATATCTTGCTTTAGCGATCCCCAGTTGTGCCGATTTACATTCTCAGGTTGTTAATCAAGCCGTGGTTCATCTCACTCAACGATTGAATATTCAAGACAAATTGCATCGATCCATTCACCAACTGTCAGGCGGCGAATGGCAACGTGTCCGCTTGGCCGGTATTTGCTTGCAAATTTGGCCAACCTTAAACCCTTACGCGCAGTTATTGATATTAGATGAACCTGCGGCGCCTCTTGATATTGCTCAAGAAGGGTTGCTTTATCGTTTGATTGAAGAGGTTGCACAGCAAGGGATAGCGGTAGTGATGGCCAATCACGATCTCAATCGAACATTGCGCCATGCCGATCGCGCTCTGTTACTGCAAGATGGCGTATTGCAAAGTTCCGGCTCGGTTGAACAAGTATTAGAGAGCCAAGCGTTAAGTGCAGCGTTTCAGACTCAGGTGAAGCAGGTTGTTGTTGAAGGAAAGCCTTACCTTATCTTTGATTAAAAGCACAACTGTCGTGCAATAAGCACACTTTTAGCGCATCAATGTGCTGAAGATAGAATGGTAAAAATAATAAGTCTATTAAAAACAAACGGTTAGATTTTATGCAAAAGTTGGCACGCCAATCGCATTAATAGAATCGATACATTCTCGTTCTTGTTAGGCTTTTTATAAGTCTCTTAACCACCTTGCTCCCACAAGGTGGTTTTTTTTATCTGAGTCTTTGCAAGGTTATTGCGTCAATGAAGCAAGGTCAGCAGGACGGTAATAGACTGATTTGAGCACTTTACCTTGGCGAATCGTTTTGCCTTCAGAGACAAAATCTTGTGCGCATTTAGCAATAATGTAGTCGCCTTTTTGTACGGCCATCAGCTCAATACCT
Source organism: Vibrio sp. V04_P4A5T148 (assembly GCF_963875605.1). Lineage (NCBI taxonomy): Bacteria > Pseudomonadati > Pseudomonadota > Gammaproteobacteria > Vibrionales > Vibrionaceae > Vibrio > Vibrio sp. V04_P4A5T148. Next base: position 13,280 of record NZ_CAWNMS010000028.1, on the reverse strand, counting down.
TGCTCAGCATAGTAGGCTTGGGTATCGGCATACTCTTTTTCATTGCGACATACTTTACTCATGTTCGAGCTGTGTACTTCATCCCAGCATGGAATAAATTCGATGCCACGATTTACGGCAACATTGAGCAGAAGATCAATCAAATAGCTGATCGCTAAGTTGTCACTCACTTGGCTATGTCCAAGGTGGACTAAACGACCCATCAAAACATACACAGTATCGATGATCGCATCCGCTTGTTCTGTTTTATTGTCAGCTTCAGCAAGTTCAGTCAACTCTTCAATCGCGAGCGAAGTATGCAACGTGTCAGCTTTATCGTTTAAGCTGCTGGCATCAGCAACGGGGAGATCAAAGGTGCTACGAAACTCGGTAATATCGCGGTAAAGATGATCGTAAATCTCTTGAGTAAGCTTGGATAAATGCATTATCTCGGTCCATTGGTTTGGTTAACAGGGATTGTGACGCGTAGTAACAAATTGATAGTAATAAACTGATAGTAAGAAAATGGATAGTAACAAACTGATGGCAAAGCTGCGACCCATGCCATCAGTTTGGTTAAAGAACAGGGTTACTTATTGAGAAACAAATAAGGAAACAGTTGGCGGCGTTCTTGGTCACTTAGAGCACTAACACGAGCGATATTGGTATCGGGAATCGCTTCTGGGTTAGGGTAGTGTTTGAGTACTTTTTCCATGCTCTCTTCGCGAATAAGATGGAAAATCGGGTACGGCGAACGGTTAGTTAGGTTTTCGTCATCTTCGGGGCGTGTGCCGCCAAAACAGTAGTGAGGGTGAAAGGTAGCGACTTGGAAGATGCCTTGCCAATCTTGTTGCGTAATTAATGCTTCGACCCAATCGATAAAAAAGTTGTACTCAAAAAAATCTTCGAGCATGTTTGGCACTACCACTAAGGTAGTCTCAAGAGACTGTGCCGAGCTGCCTTCTAACTCTAGCAATTGTTGCAAAATGTCTTGCAGCAACTGTTCTTCAGTATCGGCTTCACTGACGAAAATTTTGATCTGCTGGTTACGTTGTGGTTTTGCGGCGAAAGGGCAGAGATTTAAGCCAATCACCACATCGTTAAGCCACTGTTCGACTTCAGTTGTGATGGCGGTTTTATTTATCGTTACGCTCATAGTGCTTATTAAAACAGTCAATTTGGCGCAAGCATAACATGAGTCTTTTGATAAAGTGAGTGGATAACACTACTTGATCAATTCATGCAGCGGTTTGCGGTGCGCAAGGGCGCGGTCATCATGGTGCAATTTCCAACAGAGAAAAAACATCGTCACATACAACACCATTCCACCCGAAACCACCACCGCCCAACCGCCATTTTGCCAGCAATAGAGTAGGAAAAACCCGCCGAGGCTGCCACCCACATAGTAATGAACCAAATACAGAGCGGTCGCGGTTGCTTTTGCGCTGCTGGCCTTTTGGCTCACCCATGAATAGGCGAGCGTATGAGTAAAAAACGCGCCGAAACTGATCAACATTAAACCGATCAGCATAAACGGGATTGATTCAACCAAGGCTAGCCACATCCCCGATAAACTGAGCAAGGCTCCCAACATCATGCCCGAAATGGCATTGTAGCGTTTTGTCCAGTTAGCGGTCAGTTTCGAGCTGAGTGTTCCCGCCAAATAACATAGGAAGATCAATGATGCTAAGCCAATCGGTAGCGAGTAGGGTTCGGCGACAAGCCGAAAGCCCATCACTGAGTAGAGATTAACAAACAGCGCGAAGTTAGTGCCACCAATCAGCATCGCTAGCCACAGTGTGCGGTTAGAAAGATGTTTTACTAGCGCACGGTTGTGGTGAAAGAACAAGCCTCGTTGCGGCGTGAAATTGCGTTGAATGGGCAGTAACCACAGCACAATGATGGCGCATACGAAAGTGAGTATGGCAATCACAATCACGGCTTGTTGCCAGCCAAAGGCATCGGTCAATATACCGCCTAAAATTCGGCCGCTAATACCACCTAATGAATTCGCAGCAATATAACCGCCAATCGCTTGGCTAAATGCTTGAGGCGAAAGCTCCTCAGCCATGTAAGCCACGGCAACCGAAGCAAAGGCGGCCAATGCGACGCCCATCAGTGCACGTGTTAAAACCAGCACCCATAGCTGTTGGCTGATCAACATTAAGCTGCCGATTAATGGCATCATGAATAGCCCTAATAACATCACTTTGCGGCGGCCAAAGGATTCAGAGCTGATTGCCCAAGGGACTAAACTGACGGAGAGTGCGAGGGTTGATGCGGCAAATAACCAGTTAATTTGGGTTTCTGAAACCGCAAAATGCGTAGCAAGGTAGGGCAACATTGGCTGAAAAAGATAGAGATTACAAAAGACTAAGAACGAGCCGAGCGCAAGTCCCCAAGTGACTTTTCGGTATTCTTTACTGCCAATTTCGATCATGATTACGCTTCACTTACGTTATGTATCTGTGATCACAGTAGCAGTGGCTTGGTGATTAATAAAATATATTAAAAATATCGTCGTGATATATAAAATATATCCAAACCTCGTTGGACGAATATCGCTTCGTTTGATTCTGTGGAACCATAAAGCTATGGATACTCGCCATCTAAAACATTTTTCGGCTGTGGTTCAGTGCGGCAGCTTTACTTTAGCAGCCCAGCAACTGCACATTGCGCAGCCAGCGCTTAGTATTTCGATTAAAAAATTTGAGCAGCAATTAGGGGTTGTTTTGCTAAAAAGAGATGAGCGAAAAGTGACGCTGACCCATGAAGGGCAAGTGTTATATGAACACGCCACTCGTATTTTGCAGCAACTTGAAGATGCACAATTGGCGATGGATGAGCTTAAAGGGCTCGTCAAAGGCGAAGTGAGGCTCGGCGCGCCGAGCATGATGGGATCCTATTTCTTTCCAGAAATTGTAATGGCTTTTAAAAGTCACTTTCCCTTGCTAAAAATGACGGTGATAGAAGCGGGAACTCAGTCGATTAGAAAAATGTTGCTCAGTGGTGAGCTAGATATTGGCGTGATCCTCAATCATGATCTTCCTCCAGATTTAGAGGTTGATCCCCTCTTATCATCGCAAATGGTGGCGGTAGTGGGGAAAGAACATGAGTTAGCACAACGAGAATCGATAGATTTTAAGACCTTTTTTGAGCATGAATTGGTAATGTTTAAGCCCGGTTATTTCCACCGCGACTTCATTGATAAAGTGTGTAAAGAGCATAAGCTCAGCGCACATTTCTCTTTTGAAACCAATCTGTTGCCAATGATTTTAAGTATTGTCAAACATGAGTACGCAGTGACTGCGTTATTAGAGCTTGTAACGGAGCATGAACCGGATGTACGAGCGATCCCTTTTGAACCGCCAGTCTGGTTAGATTTAGCCCTCGCATGGCGCAAAGAGGGCTATTTGTCTAATGCCGACCGTACTTTTATTGAATTTGTGAAACAGTACGTGTGAAAGGGGCGATGTGTATCGTTCGATTAACTTTGATAGATTTTTTCAAAGTTGTTTGGGTTCCAGCCAATCATAATTCGATCACCAATTTTTAAAGCCGGTACACTGCGCGCGCCGATCGCATCCAGTTCCTTCCGGCCGCGTTGCATTTTTGCGTTACATAAGCGGTAGGGGATCTGTTTGGCGTCAAGATAGCGCTGAGCATCTTTACAGTGCGGGCATTTATCTTTGACGTAGAGCACAATACGTTTCATCCAATTCACTCATTAACCGAACATAAAGGGCGGCAAGTTTACCCACCGAGGCGCTGAGTTTCAACTCTCTCGGATACGAAGCCTTGCTCCTTGTGATTGGAAAGATGAAACGCAGGCTTGATTCAGTTACACTTAGCGCCTTTTTTATGAGTCAGTTGCTGGGCTATGCATCCATCTTTTCGTTACATACAAAACTATCCGCCTCATCTCGTGTCACAAGTTGAACAGTTGATCACGGCCGGTAAATTCGTTAGTTGGTTTGAGCAACGCTACCCACAGCGCCATTCGATTCAAAGTGAAAAAGCGTTGTTTAACTACGCGATTGATCTCAAAAATCAATACATGAAGAAAACGGCGCCGATCAGTAAAGTGGTGTACGACAATAAAATCCACATTATCAATAACGCACTAGGGTTGCACAGTTATGTTGCCAAAGTGCATGGTGGGAAAATCAAATCTAAAAATGAGATCCGCATAGCGAGCATGTTTAAAGAAGCACCGGAGCCGCTGCTGCGCATGCTAGTGGTACATGAGCTGGCTCACATCAAAGAGAAAGAACACAACAAGGCTTTCTATCAACTGTGTTGCCATATGGAACCGAATTATCATCAGCTCGAGTTTGATGCACGATTGTTTATGATGTATCTCGATTTAAAAGAGGAGCAGTAATGTCAGCCAAAGCGAAGCCGCAGAAAAGCCAACCAGAAGCGAGCCATAAAAAACCTGCGTTAAAAGCAAAGCAGGGGTTACATCCTCGTAATCAGCATCAAGGACAATACGATTTCCCCGCGCTGATTAATACACTGCCTGCTTTGAATCCCTTTGTTATTCGCAACCCGAGTGGTGAACCGAGCATCAATTTCTCCGATGCGATGGCGGTGAAAATGCTCAACAAAGCGTTATTGGCACATCATTATCATGTGACACATTGGGATATTCCCGCTGGGTATTTGTGCCCGCCGATCCCCGGTCGAGCTGATTATATTCATCGCGTGGCCGATCTGCTGCTAGATGAGTGCTCAGCAATCAAGCATGAAAAGGTTCAAGCACTTGATATTGGGGTCGGAGCGAACTGTATTTATCCGATCGTGGGTGTGGCAGAGTACGGCTGGCGCTATGTTGGTAGCGATATTGATCCTATCTCTATTAAATCCGCCAATCTGGTGGTTAATAGCAACGCTTCACTCAATGGGCGTATTGAATGCCGTTTGCAGAGTGATGCAAAACACATTTTTAAGCAGATTATTCAACAAAATGAGCGTTACGATCTCACAACGTGCAACCCGCCTTTCCACGCGTCACAAGTAGAGGCGCAGCAAGGCAGCGAACGTAAGTTGAAAAATTTACAGCGTAATCGAGTCAAAAAAGGTCAAGAAATTGCGGGGCAAGACGCTAACAGAAGTAAGGCGGTCACGCTCAACTTTGGTGGACAAAAAGCTGAGTTATTGTGCCCCGGTGGTGAAGCTGCTTTTATTAAAAACATGGCCTTTGAAAGTCAACACTACGCTCAGCAAGTGCTGTGGTTCACCACATTGATCTCTAAAAAAGAGAATGTACGTTGGATGCAAAAACAGTTAGATAAAGTGGGTGCTGCAGTGGTGAAGGTTGTTGAAATGCAACAAGGGCAAAAAGTGAGTCGATTCATCGCATGGAGTTTCCAAAATGACAGTCAACGCAAACAATGGTTAGCGGCAAAGTGCTAGGCTGACTGCGTTGATTGACTATATTGGTCAGTGAGTTGAGATAGCAATAGAAGGAGTAAGGTATGGACTTTGACCTTTATTTACCTTGCCAACCCGGATGGATCTGCCAGCCCTTCGCTTATCTGTTTGCCTTGCTTGCGATGATTGGGCTTGGGTTTTTTATTCGTATTATCTATCGCGAATATCAAAAAATTCAGCGCGCTCAGAAAGTCAGACGTCTTCGCCGTATCCACTATCGTGACCGTAATGGTGGCAAAGACGGTAGACCTACCAATATCAAATAACCCTTGCCCTAGTAATACGATGTTAGGAAAAGGTATCGAGCGCCGCTTGATATTTTTTCTCTAACGCTTTATTTCCTGCCTTTTTCTCTAACTCTACCAATAATTGAAGCGATGTTTTTTGGTTACCGTAGCGCTGATTAAATTGCATCAAGCGGATGCGAGCTTGCGTGTATTGTTGAGCGTCAATTTCCAATTTAGCTAATTGCAGCAATGAACGAGCTCGATTAGGGTCATGGTCTAATGTTTTTGCAAAATAGTAGCGCGCTTGTTCTTTATCGCCAGATTTTAACGCGCAAAAGGCTGCGTTCTCATAGCTTGCTGGGACAAGGTAATAATAGGGTTGAGCAATGGCGCGGTTAAAATATTCATCGGCTTTTTGATATTCGCCCTGCTTGCACAAAAATGTGCCGTAGTTATTGAGAATATTGCCATTTTTGGGATGGGCGCGAAGCGCGGTTTGATAGGTTTTACGTGCGGCCTCTGTTTCACCGACAGTTTCGTAGTAGTGAGCCATCGCAAGTTGCGATCGATAGTAAGTTGGCGCATGTTGTGTGGCTTTTTCTAGGTTCTCACGTGCTTTGCTCATGTTGCCATTTTCTAAATAGCCTAGGCCGAGCGCAATGCGAGATTCAGCCATTTCAACTGGATCCGCTTTTACTTCAGGCTCACCCTTTTCGTTCACGGTGACACAGGCCGATAACGTGAACATTATCAATATCATCAGTACTTTTTTCATTATCTGCAGCTCCTAAATCGCCTAGACGCATGATAAGGAAATCAGAAGATCGAGGGGGAAAGAGCAGAGAAGAATGCGAGTCAGTATGCACTATGTTTGATGAAAACCTGAACACCTCATTACTGAGATGATCAGGCATGAAACACTAATCGTCTTTGGTAAATTTATCTTCGCTAAAGTGTTCAAGGTCGTAAGGTGTTTGTTGGTAAACACAGTAGTTTAACCAGTTTGCAAACAGCAAGTGACCGTGGCTTCGCCAACTGGCGACTGGTTTATTATCTGGATTATCATTGGGGTAGTAGTTGACTGGGATTGCGGGTTCCATCCCTTCACCCAAGTCTCGAATATATTCACCATGCAGTGTATGTGCGTCGTACTCAGGGTGACCTGTGACAAACACGTTACGTTTGTCTTTGGTTGAGGCTAAGTACACACCCGCCACATCAGAGGTGGCGAGAATATCTAAATTCGTATGTTCGGCTAAGTATTCTGGTGAGAAATCAGCATAACGAGAATGGGGCGCTAAAAAGGTGTCGTCAAAGCCGCGTAATATCGGATGAAAGGGATGGTGGATTTCATGATGATAAACGCCCGATAATTTTTCTTTGCGAGTTCGTTTGGGCAGATTGTAGAGCAGTTTTAGCCCCGCTTGCGCTGCCCAGCAAACGTAGAGTGTGGAAGTGACGTGATTTTTAGCCCATTCCATCACGCTTTTTAAGTGTTCCCAATAAATCACATCTTCAAATTGGACCAACCCCAAAGGCGCTCCGGTGATGATGAGCCCGTCGAAGTTGCGATTTTTTACCATCTCAAATTGACGGTAAAAGTTCTCCAAATGCTCAGTGGGGGTATTTTTACTTGGGCGCTCATCAATTCTCAGTAATTCAATATCCACTTGCAGCGGAGTATTGGATAACAGGCGCAAAAATTGAGTCTCGGTTTCGATTTTCTTCGGCATTAAATTCAAAATCAAAACTTTCAGTGGACGGATGCCCTGTGTGGCGGCACGTGTTTCTGACATCACGAAAATGTTCTCATGACGCAGTACATCACCGGCAGGCAGTTGGTCGGGGATCTTAATCGGCACAGCTTTCTCCCTAAGCTATTTTTGGACGTCTATACTGCCGAACTTAACTCAATCAAAACCAGATGTCGATAGCAAAATGAATCTTGCTGTGAAATTGGTTACTATTGGATATCCGTTTACTTACCTGTTGGATACACATGGCGCTAACCTTAACTTTGATCAGGGGATTACCCGGCTCAGGCAAAAGCACCTTAGCAAGGACGCTACATGCAAAGCATTTTGAAGCGGATATGTATTTTATCAATGAGAAAGGCAACTATTGTTATCAGCCAGATAAAATCGAGCAAGCTCATCGGTGGTGTCAACAGCAAGTGGAGCGCTGTTTAGCGCAAGGTGAGGACGTTGTTGTGGCGAATACTTTTGTTCGACAGTGGGAGATGCGAGCTTACCAGCAGTTGGCTAAACGTTACCATGCAACCTTAGTGATTAATGTTTGCCGTGCGCAATACCAGAATGTTCATGGCATCGATGATGCCACTGTTGAGCGTATGCGTCAGCAGTGGCAGGAATGATTAATTAACGCTTCCGCTGGAGTTGGTAAAAAGCAAGGGCTCCCCAACCAAACACTTGCACCCACAAGATCCCCCACTGAGTGCTGATTTGATCCCATGATGCGCCCATTTGGTTCAAACTGAGAAAACTCTGGATGGCAGGCGTACTTGGAAAGAGGTTGGATATCCAAATGATAGGTCGTGGAATTGCTTCTAACGGCCAAATAAAACCAGCTGAAAAAATCAGTGGCATTGAGCTGATTAATACCACTAACGTCACCAATTCTCGCCGCGGTGTAACTGAACCAAGCCAAATGCCGCATAGGCAAGAGGCCAGTAAGAAAGGCAGTAGAAGTAGCAATAAATGCCCCGCACTGGCGAGGGTGTTGACACCATGTGAGGTAAAACTGGCACCAAAGTAGTAAATGCTGAGTAGATAATAAACAGCAACAAGGACAATGCTGCGTACCAATATTAATCGTAGCGGTGTGGTATGGCTCCAGTAGCCATTTCCGTGCTTTTGTGTTCCGCCCATTAATCCTGCCGCCATGATCATGGTTTGTTGTAAGATCAAAACAAACACCGCTGGGACAACGTAATCAACATAACCCATGCGTGGGTTAAAGGTCGGTTTTAAGTTGATGCTTGTGGCGGAATAGTGCTGAGCGGCCAGAGAAAGCGGTTCTCCTTCCATCACTAAACGTGACACTTTACTTTTCGCGGCTAAGGTTCCACCAGCTTGCGATAAGCCCTCAACGATGGTGCCGTACACTAGAAAGTAAGAGGCATCGCCAGCGTAGGCCAGTGTTGGACTTTTTCCAAGTAGTAGGTCTTTATAAAAATGTTCAGGAATCACTAAAATACCGCTAACTTTGCGGTTAAGAAACGCCTGCTTGGCATCTTCAATGGTGCTGTCTCGTTGAATCACTTTGACTTGTGGTGTTGCGTCAACCATGCGTTCTAGTTGGTAACTGGCTTGGCTTTTATCGAGATTGACAATCGAGAGTGTCTGCTCGCGTGGAGTTTGCTGCGTATAAGGCAAAGGGTATAAAAAGGAGTAAAAAACCACGCCACCAAAGACAGTCAACAGCACTACAGGGTTAGTGAATAGCGCTTTTAGCTCTGCTTTAAGTAGAGCAATGAATCGCGTAGTTTCAGTCATGGTTGATTCGCTCGGCTTGCTTGTGTTTACGGATAAGAATCAAAGTGAGCAGCAGCGGCAATGCATAGCCCAGCATTGGCACTAAATACTTCAGTGATGACAACAGCTCAGCGTTATAACTCACTTGGCTTACTTGCACTTCAATGTAGTGACTCACTGGTAGCAGGCTTCGCCACCACTGCGCTAGAGTATTCATATCCGTCACTGGGAACGTAATGCCCATAAACGCAAAACTTGGTGCGGTAAAAGCGCCAGCAAAACTCATCGCTCTGGCCGGATCGAGTGTTAGAAAGAAAAAGAGTGCGCCCATGATCATACAGGCGAGCGTCATTGCAAGTTGTGCGATAATCAATAGAGCAAAACTGCCGTGCATTGGCCACATTAATACTTGATAAAACCAGATTAAAAAACCAATCCCTTGCAGCATAAAAATCGGCAGATAACGCATCAATGTTAGCGTTAAAATTCGTAATGGCTTTTCTCCAAGCCACGTTTGCAAACCAAAGTGACGATGGTTTGCAGCCAAAATCATAATGGTACTGACCACGACAACGATTTGCCAAAGAGCGGGTACAACCGCCGAGACTAAAAATTGCGCATAGTTTGTATTGAGATTAAACAGGGGCGTAATCTGTGTCCTGATTGGTACGGCTCGCCCCATCGCACTCAATGTGGTTTGTTGGCTAGTCGCTAGGTTTTTTACGACATCCACTTGGGCATTGAACGTACTTTGTGCTTGAACAATAGCAGAGTTGATCAATCGTCCAACCAAAATGTATTGGCTATTGAAGAAGGTCGATACTTGTGGCTGCTCACCACGAAATATTGATTTATCAAATTGATACGGAATGACAACGTACGCATAAATGTCACTTTCAATTAACGCAGTTTTGGCTTGATTGACATCTTGGAACTGGTGCGTGACTGCCATAGTCGAGGTTGCATCGAAATCTCTTATCAATTGACGTGACAATTGGCTGTGAGACAAATCGACCACGCCAATCGGCAGATCGCGCACTATCCCTTGTGAGAAAATCCACCAAATACTGAATGCCAATACTATTGGTATCCAGCTTAGGCTAGACAATAGCCAAGGGTCATGGCGCAGCAGAGGCCATTGAGGGCGAACCTGAATCGACATAAGGCTTATAGCTCAACCACTAAACTCATTCCCATACGCAAACCTTCGACAGGTGTGGTAGGGCGAGCTTCGATTTCAAAGGTACGTAAATCAAACCCTTGTGAGGCGTCTGTTGATCGCCATGTGGCGAAATCACCCATCACTGCAATGTGGGAAACGATAAATTCTACTTTGGCTTCTAAAGCAGGTAAGTAAGCCGTAAATGTTGTGCCTTTCGTAAAATGCTTGAGTTGATCTTCGCGTACGTTGAGCACCGCCCATGAGTCTTGGGTATCCACGACAGTCACGACAGGGAAGCCCTGTGGAGCCAGTTCGCCACTTTGTAGCAGTACTTGGGACACTTCACCGTCAAACCAACTCTCAATTTTAGTGTCCGCGGCATAAGCTTCAACTTCCGCTACGGCACCAGCAGCCATACGTTCTTTTTCCGCGGCAGCGAGTTTAGTTTCAGAGCGTGCGCCTTCTTTGGTCATTTGATACATCTGAAAAGCGGCGCTTTCAGTATATTTAGCGGCCTGCCATTGGGTATTCGCTTCATCACGCTTTTGTTCAGCGACGACACCATCACGGTAAAGATTATTGACACGCAAATAGGTTTTTTCCATTAAATCCGCTGCGGCTTTAGCTTTAAGCCATTGATCTTTTGCCGCTTGGATCTGCTGATCGCGTGCGCCTGTTTCTGCTTCTTTAGCCAGTGCTCCCGCCGCTTTTTGACCCGCAATCGCTTGATCTAATTTAGCTTCAATTTCAGGGCTGTGCAGCGTGAAAATGAGCTGGCCACGTTCAACGCTATCGCCTTTGCGCACCAGTACCTGATCAATACGGCCGGGAACTTTTGAGGAAATACTGTATTGTTGAGATTCAATTTGACCTTGTAAGCGGACAGGTTTAGGTTGAGATGCTTGGTAAAAGCGATAGCCTACCCAAGAGATCGCAACCACAGCAGCAAGAGCAATCAGTGTTGGTTTTACGGCTTTCATAAGGCATCCTTTTGAGCAGGTGATTCGTGAGTCATTGATGAGTGCAACAAAATCGCTGATTGTGTGTAGATAGGGAAAGTATTCATTTCACTGGTCAATGCCAGTAACTTATTTAAAGAAAGTAAGTAGTTGAAGCTGGCTAATGACTGTTGCGTTTTTATACTCGCAAGGTAGAGCTCTGCATCCACTACATCTAAAGACGTTGCTAAACCCTGACTGAATGCCTTTTGGCGTAGGTTCAGGTTTTCATTAGCCAGTGTGAGACTTGAGTTTAGTCCCATCACTTCTTCCAATGCTTGTTCGGCTTCCAAATAGGTTTTTTCCACCAACACGCTCAAGTCTTGCTTAGCTTGCGCCTTTAAGTAACGTACTTGTGAGACCGCGCTGTGCGCTGCTTTGACTTGATCGCTGCGACCCGATGTTTCAATTAACGGAATGTTGACCCCAATACCCACTAACCAATCCGGTTTCATTTGGCTGGCCAGCGAATCGTCTTCATGTAGGCTGTAATCACCGTAAAGGTAGACTTCTGGATAGTATTTGCCTTGTTCAGCTTTGATCAAGCTGCTTGCTTGCTTTTCTTTTGCTTCAAGTAGTGCCAAGCCCGGATAGGTATTGAGCGTTTGCTCCACAAAAACAGAGAGCGGCGGTAAGCGGTCATTGACAAACAGTGAACCACTTGGCTCGACTTTTTCTGTTTGACCTAGAATTTGGGTTAGTGCGCTTTGGGCAATATCTAAGGTTTTTTGTGCTTTTTTGCGTTCAACCGTTGCTTTATCTAATGAGGCTTCAGCTTGTAGCCGTTCCACATGGGCAATTTGTCCTTGTTGCTCTAACTTTAGTGCATTATCACGGTGCTTGGTTAACCCTTGCTCAACGGCTTGGCGAGTCACTAAAACCTCTTTTGCCAAAAGAACACTAAAGTAATATTTGCTCAAGTCTTCATAGCGCGCTTGTGTTTCCATTGCGAGCTGGCTTTGCGCTTCTTCTTTCTTACCTTCCGCAGCAGCTTGTGCGGCGCTGATCCGTCCGCCCGTAAAAATGGGCCAAATAGCGCGAATCGAAGAGCTGAAAATATCTCGTTCGGTGATGGTTGATGTGATGGAGCCAGCACTGGCCAGTATCGGTCCTAAATCTGGCCCCAAAGATGATGGGACAGATTGCCCAGTGCTATCGAATATCTGCTTTCCTGACAAAGTAACATCTTGGTCTAAACGCGTGTAGTTTGCACCAATAGAAACAGCAGGCAAATTAAGACTGTCTGTGGAATTTTCAATATGCTGATAACGTTCGACATTTGCTCGCCCAGCGGCAAGTGAATTATTGCTCTGTTGCAAAAGATCCCATGCTTGTTGAAAGGAAATCGGCGCGGCGAAAGAAGGGGCTGCACCAAGCAGAGTAAAGACGAATAGGCTGAGTGTTTTCGCTTTCATGCTAAGCTCGAGTAATAATAATTAGAGTTAATGCTCTAGTTTTTTGCTGCGGAAGTCAACAGTGTGATGAGTTGAAATGTCGAAACAACAGCAAGTGATATGCGCTAGCATGAAGCGCATATCACCAAAATTCAATATTTAAATTTAATACTTATGGTAAGAAGGGCAGAGATAATCGGCCCGCCAAACCAATTTTTTGCTACCTCTCACGTTTGTACTGCCTTGCATCGTGGTCAGTACGTCCTTACCCGACATCTGCGGGAAAGCGAGCAGCACTCTCAGGTCATCATTTGACTCAGTCGCTATTTCTTCATAAGCCCGAACATGAGTAAAGGTTGACTGTAAATGGTTAAACAGCATATCTCGGGAAAGGCAAATTCCAAAGGCATCGCGTTTCATTGTAAGTGTCCTTCTGACAATGTTATGAATGGAATCGATAGCAATTGGTATGGTTATTATAGGGCTATCTTTTTGTGAGGTTTCCTCATCATCTTCTTCACTGCACAATTAGTATACAAATGCTTTGGCATTATAAGATAAAATTTTTCTAAAATAGGTGTGATATAGAT
>NZ_CAWNMS010000027.1:0-55827 GCF_963875605.1 Vibrio sp. V04_P4A5T148 | reverse complement strand
TCTTGAGGCTCAGCTATCGCATCCGCCAGCGCGTCTTCTTCTGTGTACTCTGGCAGCTCAAGATCCGTAAGGTCTCTCTCGTCTTCCTTTTCTTCTTCTAGAGGAGGCTCGTTAATTGAAGCAAGTGCATCTTCTTCACTAAATTCAGGTAAGGCTTGCTCGTCAATCGCTTCAAAACTTTCTTGAGCAACAGGCTCTGACGCCGCTTCTTGAGGCTCAGCTATCGCATCCGCCAGCGCGTCTTCTTCTGACTGCTCTGGCAGTTGGACTTCGGAAAGCTCGCTCTGTGACTGTTCTTCTAGCGATGGCTCATTAAAGGAAGCAAGGAGATCTTCTTCTTCGAACTCCACTAACTTGTCATCGTGGAGCTCCTCAACATGGTCCTTTGCCGATGATTCTACTGAATTGGTTTGAAGCGGCTCAACATCAGCTTGGCTTGGTTCTTCGTCTTCCAGCTCACCAATGTCCCAGTCTTCATCTTGTGGAACTCCAAATTCGTTAGGGCTGACTTCTGGTTTGCTAACCTGTGCGGGTTCTATTTTTTCCGGGGATGTCGAGCTGCTTAGAGGTTGCTCCTCATTCGGCTTCAGATCCGGATAACTTGCCCCTTCAATTTCTGGGTTAAAATCAAATGAGTCGTCGATAAATTCTTCATCGATGTCGCCATCAACCACTCCCATCTGTTCATCATCCAGTAGAGGATCTTTTTCAGGAGCGGCACTTAGCAGATCGTCAATGAAGATGTCGCTGTTAAACTCGGAATCTTCAACGCTATCGTTTTCATTATCCAACAACTCGCTATTTTGCTGTTCGGTCTCTTCGATATTCTGAGCATGCTGCTCGATTTCCAGCAACTCTTCAAATAATGCCGTACCATCTTCTTCAGCGAGACTATCCTTATCTTCAGCACCTTCTTGCTCTTGGTCTGCCTTTTCAAACTCAAGTGATTCAGAACCATTGTCAGTAAATAGTTCGTCCAATAGCTCTGTACTATTCTCATCCAGCTCGGTTTCAATGTCGGATTCCGTAGTTTCTTCACCCAATAACTCATACAGAGTTTGATCACCAGTGAAGTCAACATCATCAATATCTTCTTCGCTCGAAGCGATGTCTTTATCGGGCTGCACAAGTTCTTCAAGTAAGTCGGTGCTTTCCGATAAGTCTGTCTCGCTCTCTTCATCATCACCGAGTAGCTCATCGAGCAGTTCGACACTGTCACTATCAATTGCTAGGACGTCTTCATCTTGCTCTTCTAATAATTCATCCAGCAGCGCTGTTTCAGTGGAGGAATCAGTTTCTATTGAGGTGAGGTCAGATTGCGCTTCAATCGTTGCGAATAGATCATCAAGTTCACTATCCGACGCTAGCTCTGCTTCTTTTAAATCGAAGTTACCGCCGGTTTTTGCTAGCTCGGGCTCTTCTGAATCCAAGTTGAAATCATCTTCGGACTCATCCAATAATGAATCAAAGTCAAAACTATCATGATGATCGTCATCACTATTGGCGGCAAACAAATCGTCAAGTAGCGATTGATCTAAAGTATCGCTTCCGAGATCTTCAGCTTTCTCATCTCCAGCCAATAACGCGTCAATGTCGTCTTCAGAAATGGAATCATCATCATCGGATAAATCAAATTCTGTTTCGCCGTCATCTTCATCTAATAACGCTTCGTCTAAAGCTCGCGCCATCTCATCGAGACCGACAGCTTTTTCGTCAGCACCAACACTGATGCCGTTACTGCTAGCAGTCAAATCTTCTAAATCCGCAGCAAGATCACCATCATCGCCGATACTCGCAAATGGGTCTTCGCCATCTTCACCTTCGAGGTTGAAGTCTAAATCTGTATCGTCTAAATCGGCAAAAATGTCCGATTCTTGCTCAGCGTTGTCATCGATTTCATCATCCAGTGTGATGTCGTCACCAAATAACTTCTCACTATCATCAGACTCACCAAACAAGTCATCATCCAGCATTAAATCATCGTCAATATCTTCAAGGCTGCCAGCAGCCATTGGCGTTATGGGCTCTTGATTACCTTGAGTGACAACAGGCTGCTCCGTTGGCTTGGATCGGCGGCCAAGCAACATCACAACCAGTAAACCAATTAACAGACCAGGAATAAGGGCGAGAGCGGCGACCAACCAAGAGTTGGAAAGCAGTTGATCAAGTGCACTTGGTGCAAGCTTTTGCGCCTCTAGTGCTTTTCTACGTTCTTCATCAAGTAGCTTTTCAACTTCAGAGCGAATGCGGTTTTCGTCACCGAGTTCTCCTTTGAGTGCATCGACTTCAGATTGAACATCTGCCAGCATCAAACGTAACTTATGATTTTTCTCTTCAAGCGCCAGTAATTCAGTATCAGATTTCGCAACTTGTGTGCCAATATCTTTTAGCACAGGTTCACTCTTCGTCTTTTCAACAACTGGTTGAGCGACAGTAGAGGCAATTGTTTTTTCAGGCAAAGCTGTAGAAGCAGCAGTAACAGGCGCTGTTGGCTGCGCCGTATTAGCATTCAATTTGGCTTGATGCGCGGCCATGATATTGACCGCTTCTTGGGTGGGCGCACTATTTACCTGTGCCAATGATGGAACACGTAAGTTGCTACCCGGAATCAAACTGTGAATATTTTGATTTTCGAACGCCTGAGGGTTTAGCCGATAAATGGCCAGCAGGGTTTGTTGTACAGTGACGTTATTCGATGGGCGTAGTCGAGTGGCAATAGACCACAAAGTGTCGCTGTCTAAGGTTGGCCCAAAAAACGTCGATGGTTGGCTATTAGCCTGCTGAAGATTACGAGTTTGAGTGAGATTTTCTGAAAATTGAGGAGAAGACTGGATCTCACCATTCGGCCCAACCAGGCGAATGCTCTCGGCACTAACGATAGAAGTCTGAGTCACGGCAACCATTGCTATCGGCAACAGTAGACGCTGAAAAATTTGACGCATATAAGGCTCAGCTATGTGCTTGGAATAAATAAATACGATGATCTGTTTAATATATCGGATAACGCTAGCAAAACTATAGGACGCAAGGTAAAAAATGTGTCACGACTACGATAATCGCAGGAATCTCACACATTTTTCCCCGCTAAGTGAGCTTGCTCAGACAAAAACAGTACCATAATAAAAAGAAAGGCCAGCATTGGCTGACCTTTTTAAATAGTACTTAAGCTTACTCTGCGTCTATTTTTGCCCAAGTGTCACGTAGACCCACTGTGCGGTTAAAAACCAACGCTTCTGGTTTAGAATCTTTCGAGTCAGCACAGAAATAACCCATGCGCTCAAACTGATAACCTTGCTCCGCATGTGCCGACACCAAACTAGGCTCAACAAAACCATTAATTTTAACCAATGAATCTGGGTTAATGGTTTCGGCAAAGTTGTCAGCCGCCGCCGGGTTGGGAACGGTAAATAGGCGATCATACAAACGAATTTCAGCTGGCAAGGCTTTATCGGCGGATACCCAATGAATAACACCTTTTACTTTGCGTCCATCAGCCGGGTTTTTACCCAGAGTATCCACATCGTAAGTGCAGAATATTGTCGTAATATTGCCTTGTGCATCTTTTTCAATGCGCTCTGCTTTTATTACGTAAGCGCCGCGTAAGCGAACTTCTTTGCCTAGCACTAAACGTTTGTATTTCTTGTTGCCTTCTTCACGGAAATCTTCACGTTCAATCCACAATTCGCGAGTAAATGGAACTTCACGTTCGCCCATTTCAGGCTTGTTTGGATGATTTGCCAGCGTTAACGTCTCGACTTTACCCGCCTCAAAGTTTTCTATCACCACTTTTACAGGGTCAAGAACCGCCATGGCGCGAGGCGCATGTTCGTTTAAGTCTTCACGGATACAAGACTCTAACGAACTGAATTCGATCATATTTTCCTGTTTTGTCACACCTATGCGTTTGCAAAACTCACGAATCGATGCTGGTGTGAATCCACGGCGGCGTAAACCTGAAATCGTCGGCATACGTGGGTCATCCCAACCATCCACTAATTTTTCCGTAACCAGCTGGTTTAGTTTACGCTTAGACATTACCGTGTATTCAAGGTTTAAACGGCTAAACTCATACTGATGTGGTCGACAATCAATCGTGATATTTTCCAACACCCAATCGTACAGACGGCGGTTATCTTGAAACTCTAGGGTACAAATTGAGTGCGTGATCCCTTCCAAGGCATCCGAGATACAGTGGGTAAAATCGTACATTGGATAAATGCACCATTTGTTACCCGTTTGGTGATGCTCAGCGAAACGAACACGGTAAAGCACAGGATCGCGCATCACCATAAAGGATGACGCCATGTCAATCTTGGCACGTAAACACGCTTTGCCTTCTTCGAAACCACCAGCGCGCATTTTCTCAAATAGGGCTAGGTTTTCTTCAATGCTGCGATCGCGGTACGGACTTGGCTTACCTGCTTGAGTCAATGTACCTCGATATTCACGGATCTCTTCTGGACTGAGCTCTTCAACATAAGCCAGACCTTTTTGGATCAGCTCAACCGCGTATTGGTATAGTTTGTCAAAATAATCTGACGAATAACAAACATCACCAGACCATTGGAAGCCGAGCCATTTCACGTCGGCTTTGATTGACTCAACGTACTCCATATCTTCTTTTTCAGGGTTTGTATCGTCAAAACGTAAATTACACTGTCCCTGATAGTCCTGAGCAATACCAAAGTTTAAGCAGATAGATTTAGCATGACCGATGTGCAGGTAACCATTTGGCTCGGGCGGAAAACGAGTATGCACACTTGTGTGTTTGCCATCCGCTAAATCTTTATCAATGATTTGGCGAATAAAATTCGATGGACGAGCCTCAGCTTCACTCATCTATAGCACCTCAAAATTATTTAGTATCGTCAGAAGATTTTTCTGTATGTAAGAGCAGCAATGCTTGCAGAAACAGAAAGTTTGTCGCTAATGATCCACAATTATCCGCTCTTGCACAATAAAAAGTGGGCATTTCCTGCGATTATTTCAAGACATTGCCTTTTGTCTGGCTAGGCTAAGCAAAATTTCAGGCAAAGGGCGTAAGAAATAGACAAAAGCTACCGTTGTGGGCAGCCTTAAATTTGAATAGCGCTCATTTGATGAATAAGAAAAACCTCTGCATGAAGCAGAGGCTTTAAAATAACCTAATCATCCGTTGCGATTAAGACTAAGGAAGTTTCACGCTAGAAAGATCTTCGTTTGCATTGATAGACTTCATCTCACCAGCAACGATTTCAGCAAGAGGGCCTAAGATAACTTGTAGGTTATTAGTACCCAGTTTCACCACACCCATTGCACCCAATGCTTTTAATGTTTTCTCGTCGATAATGCTCATGTCATTGACAGATAAACGTAAGCGAGTGATACAAGCATCGATGTTAGATAGGTTGCTGTGACCGCCTAGAGCTTTAAGGTATTGTTTAGCGAGCTCAGAAGACTCTTTCGCGCCTGATACTTTGCTATCGCTGTCGTCATCTTCGCGACCTGGTGTTTTAAGGCCAAATTTCAAAATAACGGTACGGAAAATCACATAGTACAGAGCAAAGAACACAATACCTTGAACTATTAGCATGTACCAATTAACCGCCAGTGGGTTACGTGATGACAATACCATATCCACAAGGCCTGCAGAGAAACCGAAACCCGCAATCCACTGCATTGAAGCAGCAATGAATACTGATAGACCCGTCAATGCTGCATGCAGTACATATAGTGCAGGAGCAAGGAACATGAACGAGAATTCTAGAGGTTCAGTTACACCGGTAAAGAATGAAGCAAAACCAGCTGCAATCATGATAGAAGCAACTTTCTCTTTATTCTTCGCTGTAGATGTGTGGTAAATAGCCAATGCCGCACCAGGTAGACCGAACATCATAATAGGGAAGAAGCCTGCTTGGTACATACCCGTTACGCCTGGGATACCAGTACCCTCAGCGATAGATTTTGCACCACCTAAGAAGTTAGGAATGTCGTTAATACCCGCAACGTCAAACCAGAATACTGAGTTCAGTGCGTGATGAAGACCAACAGGGATTAGCAAACGGTTAAAGAACGCATAGATACCTGCTCCCGCAGAACCTAGACCTTGAATCGATTCACCAAACGATACTAGACCACCATAAACATGCGGCCATACATACATCAGAACGAAAGCGATAAAGATACCGGCAAACGACGTCAAAATAGGTACTAGGCGTTTGCCAGAGAAGAAGGCTAATGCTTTATGCAATTCTACAGTAGAGAAGCGATTGTAGATTTCAGCAGAAACAATACCTACTAAAATACCAACAAACTGGTTGTTGATTTTACCAAAAGCAGCAGGAACTGCGCTTGGATCAATACCTTGGATCTGTGCAACGGCTCCTGGAGAAAGCAAAGTCGTCACGACTAAGAAACCAACAAAACCCGACAATGCAGCAGCACCGTCTTTATCTTTAGACATACCGTAAGCCACACCAACAGCAAACAGTACAGACATGTTATCAATGATTGCAGCACCTGCTTTAATCAGGAATGCAGCCAAGGCACTGTTTGAACCCCACCCATTTGGGTCGATCCAATAACCAATACCCATTAGTATCGCGGCAGCTGGCAATGTGGCAACTGGTACCATCAACGCCTTGCCTACTTTTTGAAAGTATCCAAGAATATTCACCTTAAGTTCCCCCTATAGGATTTAGGATTTTTTGTATTTGGTTGAGCCACTTATTTTAGTCGCTCAATTTAGTCAAACTCAGTTTATGATATTAATTTTGCTCCGCAAATTAAAACCTTATCATTTGTGATCATAATCACCACAATCTGCCAAATACCAAGGTTTTTGCTAGCGAGATCATAAAACTTATTTTACAATTAAAAAAAATGGAAATTAGGCGATAATATTTGCCTGTTTCATCGTCGAATAGCATGTAAGCTAAACAACCCCGACTGGCTTTTTTCGTATAAAATGCAAACTATAACTATCAAATAACCCAGTCAAAACGAGCACTTAATTTTAATGTCATCCAGCATTGGCTGTTTGCTAGCAAGATAATTCGCGACCTAATTGAAGTAAGAAACGAAAGCACCGTACTGGCACATTCCACCTTTCATTTCGTCGCCTCGCCAAATTTATAAAGTATTGATAGATAAGGATTTGATGATTATGTACGCACTAACTAACTGTAAAATCTACACTGGCAGTGATGTGCTAGTTGACCATGCTGTGATTATCAACAACGAGTTGATTGAAGCGGTCTGTCCTATTGCGGATTTACCACAAGATATAGCGACACAAGATTTAAATGGTGCAAACCTAAGCCCAGGCTTTATCGACCTGCAATTGAATGGTTGTGGCGGTGTGATGCTGAATGATGAAGTAACGGCGACTACGATGCAGATCATGCATAAAGCCAACCTAAAATCAGGATGCACAAGCTTTTTGCCAACGTTAATCACCTCTTCAGACGAAGACATGCGCAAAGCGATTTCTGCCGCACGTGAATATCACTCTCAATATAAAAACCAATCACTGGGTTTACACCTTGAAGGGCCATATCTTAATGTGATGAAAAAAGGCATTCACAGTGTGGATTTCATCCGCCCTTCAGATGACAACATGATCGCCACTATGTGTGAAAATAGCGATGTGATTGCTAAAGTGACATTGGCGCCAGAGCACAACAATCCAGAACACATTGAACGTCTGGTGAAAGCTGGCATTGTGGTATCGATTGGTCACACTAACGCAACTTATACTGAAGCACGTAAAAGCTTTGAATCAGGCATCACCTTTGCCACACACTTATTTAATGCCATGACGCCGATGGTTGGACGTGAACCCGGTGTCGTTGGTGCAATTTATGACACCCCAGAAGTTTATGCTGGCATTATTGCTGATGGCTTTCATGTTGATTATGCTAACATCAGAATTGCTCACAAAATCAAAGGCGAAAAGCTTGTATTAGTGACCGATGCCACAGCTCCTGCAGGCGCTAACATGGATTACTTTATTTTTGTCGGTAAGAAAGTATATTACCGTGATGGTAAGTGTGTTGATGAAAACGGCACACTGGGCGGCTCAGCACTCACTATGATTGAGGCAGTGCAAAACACTGTTGAGCACGTTGGTATCGCATTGGACGAAGCTCTGCGGATGGCGACTCTGTATCCGGCAAAAGCAATTGGTGTGGATCAAAAACTAGGCCGAGTAAAAAAAGGTATGGTGGCGAACCTCACTGCATTTGATAGAGACTTCAATGTTCAGGCGACGGTTGTTAACGGACAATACGAGCACAATTGATAATGAATGGCGGACAAATAGGTAACGTAGATTTAGTCAAACAACTCAACAGCGCAGCAGTGTACCGATTGATCGACCTACAAGGTCCGATATCTCGTATTCAAGTTGCCGATGTGAGCCAACTTGCTCCAGCAAGTGTTACAAAAATAACCCGCCAACTTCTAGAACGCGGCCTCATTAAAGAGGTCGCACAACAAGCCTCTACTGGCGGACGTAGAGCCATCTCCTTAACAACCGAAGTCGCCCCTTTTCACTCTGTCGCCGTACGTTTAGGTCGAGATTACATTCAGCTCAGCCTGTATAATTTAGGGGGCAAAGAACTCGCGTCGGACTATCACGAGTTTCACTATTCTCACCAAACACAATTAATTGAGGGACTCCTTTTCCACCTCAATACCTTTATCAAACAACAGCAAGAGCGAATCGAACAGTTCATTGCCATTGGTATTGCCCTACCCGGCTTAGTCAACCCAGAAACAGGTGTCGTAGAATACATGCCCAACATTGCTATTGATGCACTCGCTTTAGGTGACATCATTCGTGATAATTTTCATGTTGAATGTTTTGTTGGCAACGACGTGCGCGGTATGGCGCTTGCCGAACATTATTTTGGTGCCAGCAAAGACTGTCAAGACTCTATCCTAGTCAGCGTTCACCGAGGAACTGGTGCTGGCATTATCGTCAATGGTCAAGTATTCCTAGGCTATAACCGTAACGTGGGTGAAATTGGTCATATCCAAATCGACCCACTCGGCGAACAGTGTCAATGCGGAAATTTCGGCTGTTTAGAAACGGTAGCCGCAAACCCGGCTATTATATCTCGTGTTAAAAAACTGATTGCTCAGGGCTATGAATCTAGCCTAGCGAATATAGAGAGCATTACCATCAATGATGTATGTGAGCACGCCAATCTCGGTGATGAGCTAGCAAAACAGAGCTTAATTCGAGTGGGTAATCAACTCGGTAAAGCCATTGCGATGACCATTAACTTGTTCAACCCACAAAAAGTGGTAATTGCAGGTCAAATTACAGCCGCTCAAGAGATCGTATTCCCCGCGATTCAACGAAATGTAGAGAATCAATCACTCAAAACTTTCCACACCAATTTACCCATAGTCGCGTCGCAGATTGATAAACAACCAACCATAGGTGCATTTGCTATGATTAAACGGGCAATGTTAAATGGTGTTTTACTTCAAAAATTACTTGGCGATTAAGCAACCGATTGAATTATAATAAAAGGCTGTGTCGTCATGACACAGCCTTTTTTACAACCAAAACATTATTTTTAAACCAAAGCATTACTAAAGGAATTTATGGAACTTATCCTAATTTCAACGGCTTTTTTCGCAGGGTTTATTGCCTTGAAATGCAATTTACCTCCGTTGGTTGGCTTTTTAGTTGCTGGGTTTGGCCTTAATGCTGCTGGCTACCACAGCAGCGATACCATTCTGACCCTAGCCGATCTAGGGGTTACCTTATTGCTGTTCACAATTGGACTTAAGCTAGAGATTAAAACCTTACTTGCGAGAGAGATTTGGGCTGGTGCCACGGTTCATAACCTCCTTTCGACAGGGATTTTCAGCATTGCTTTATTGATATTCAAATATTTAGGGGTTAGCTCTCTGGCCTCCATGTCAATTGAACAATTAGTTCTGCTTGGTTTTGCTTTGTCATTCTCCAGTACTGTTTTTGCGGTGAAATCACTGCAAGAGAAAGGAGAAATGAACGCGACATACGCCACTATCGCCATCGGTATTCTTGTGATGCAAGATATCTTTGCTGTCATATTTTTAACCGTCTCGACAGGAAAACTTCCTCATTGGTACGCTGCCACTTTATTGATCCTACCCTTTATGCGGCCACTATTTTACAAACTGCTCGACTGGGTTGGTCACGGTGAAATGCTTGTTCTGTTTGGTATATTTTTTGCCTTAGTGGTCGGAGCAGGATCATTTGAATTGGTTGGGATGAAACCCGATCTTGGTGCTCTGATTTTAGGCATGCTGCTAGCAGGCCATCGCAAAGCATCTGAGCTGTCAAAATCACTCTTTAATCTAAAAGAGCTGTTTCTCGTCTGCTTTTTCCTCAATATTGGACTATCAGAACAGCCCACAATGACTGGGTTTGCGCTCGCATTGTTGCTCTTACTGCTGCTTCCCATCAAAGGTATCCTCTATTTTTGGGTACTCAACCGCTTTAAATTCCGAGTGAGAACCTCACTGTTAGCCACCTTGTCTTTATTCAATTTCAGTGAATTCGGGCTGATTGTGGGAGGACTTGCTTTCAAAATGGGATGGATGTCGGGTGATATATTGGTCGCACTGGCCATTGCGGTATCCATTTCATTTGTAATCGCAGCCCCAATAAGCCGTAAAGGCCATGAACTCTATCAACATTCACGGCAATGGCTAAAAGAACATGCCGCTGAAAAACTCAACACCAAAGATCAATTAATTAATCCAGGCCATGCCCAGGTACTCATATTAGGGATGGGCCGCATCGGTACCGGTGCATATGATGAGTTGCGCTCTCGTTATGGCAAAATAAGTTTAGGCATAGAAGTCCGAGAAGAGGTTGCTCATGATCACCGCTCACAAGGGCGCAATGTTATTGCTGGTGATGCAACCGACCCTGATTTTTGGGAGCGTATTCTAGACACTGGTAATGTAAAACTCGTACTACTTGCTATGCCGCATCATCAGGGTAACCAAATCGCACTATCGCAGTTACAACACCGTAATTTTAAAGGACAAATCGCAGCCATCGCCGAATACCCAGACCAATTGGAATCACTATTGGAAAGTGGTGTTGATGCAGCATTCAACATCTATAGCGAAGCGGGTAGCGGTTTTGCCCGTCACGTATGTAAACAACTCCAACCTAATTTTACTAAACCGTAATAATGTCTAGGTAAGCCATCGCAATTTTTAGGTAAAACATTGTCATTTCTATGCCCAACTCAATACGGCCCCAGAGCTTAGTTGGGCATAATTTACCCACCATCGCTCAAAAATAGAAAACAAATAGAAAAAATTCATATAAAGTGAGCATTATTTAAATTACATTCACCAAGATACGTATTATGTGATATTAACGACACCATATGGTTGCTTTTTTTAACCAGAATGGCAAATTAGGTCCAACAGATTAAAAATCATCAAAAGGAAGTTGTATGTGTTCTATATTTGGCATTCTTGATATTAAAAGTGATGCAACAGCGTTACGCCCAATAGCGCTAGAGATGTCTAAAAAAATGCGGCACCGCGGCCCTGACTGGTCTGGCATCTATGCTTCAGAAAAAGCAATCTTGGCTCATGAGCGCCTTTCTATTGTCGGTTTAAACAGCGGCGCACAACCACTTTACAGCCCAAATAAAAAGCACATATTAGCGGTCAATGGTGAGATTTATAACCACAAAGAAATTCGTGCTCGTTACCAAGGCAAATACGATTTTCAAACCGACTCTGACTGCGAAGTGATATTAGCGCTTTATGCAGACATGGGTGCCGCGCTACTTGAAGAACTCAACGGCATCTTTGCCTTTGTGCTCTATGATGAAGAAAAAGATGAGTACCTCATCGGGCGTGACCATATTGGTATCATTCCTCTTTACCAAGGCCATGACGAACACGGTAACTACTACATTGCATCCGAAATGAAAGCTTTGGTAAGCATTTGCAAAACTATCAGTGAATTTCCTCCTGGTAGTTACTACAGCTCGAAAGAGGCAGGCGCACAGCGCTACTATATTCGAGATTGGAATGAATATGCGGCAGTCCAAGGCAATAGCAGCAGTAAAGAAGAGCTAAAACAAGCATTAGAAGCGGCCGTTAAGCGCCAACTGATGACAGATGTACCTTACGGTGTTTTGCTTTCTGGAGGATTGGACTCTTCAATTACGTCAGCCATTGCGAAACGTTACGCCGCAATGCGAATTGAAGATGATGAACAATCAGAAGCATGGTGGCCACAGCTTCACTCTTTTGCGGTGGGTTTAGACGGTGCTCCAGACCTTAAAGCGGCTCGTGAAGTGGCTGAAAAAATTGGCACTGTACACCACGAAATGACGTATACCATCCAAGAGGGTTTAGATGCTATTCGTGATGTTATTTACCATATTGAAACGTATGACGTGACGACAATTCGAGCCTCTACTCCGATGTATTTGATGGGGCGGAAAATCAAAGCTATGGGTATCAAAATGGTACTTTCCGGCGAAGGAGCGGATGAGATCTTCGGTGGTTACTTATACTTCCACAAAGCACCAAACGCGCAAGAATTCCACGAAGAAACGGTGCGTAAACTGCTGGCGTTGAACTTGTTTGACTGTGCTCGCGCTAATAAATCTTTAGCGGCTTGGGGAGTGGAAGGACGCGTTCCTTTCCTAGACAAAGAGTTTATTGATGTTGCAATGAGGCTTAACCCTGCTGACAAAATGTGTGGCAATGGCAAGATGGAAAAACACATTCTACGTGAGTGCTTTGAAGATTATCTGCCAGCCTCGATTGCTTGGCGTCAAAAAGAGCAATTTTCCGATGGTGTGGGCTATAGCTGGATTGACACACTAAAGAGTGTTGCTGAAGAAAAAGTTACCGATCAACAGATGGAAACAGCAAAATACCGCTTCCCATATAATACTCCAGCGACAAAAGAAGGGTATGTTTACCGCGAGATCTTCGAAGAGCTGTTCCCGTTAGAGTCTGCTGCACAATGCGTTCCTGGAGGTCCTTCTGTAGCTTGTTCTTCCGCCAAAGCAATAGAGTGGGATGAATCCTTTAAAAATTGTATTGACCCGTCAGGCCGAGCTGTCAAAGCGGTGCATAATGAAGCGTACTAACCAAAACGCTGGCTAATAAAGCAAATAAAAGGCGCAAAATGCGCCTTTTATTTGTCTAAAGAGCTTACCGTAGAGAGTCAATCACGAATCTAATTCTAAATGCTTATTATCAATGCTCATCGGTATCACTTGACTGATCATTTTAACCAGCATAATCGATCGCGTCTCACCATCGGGCTCTTGATAAATGGCATCAATTCCTGAGAACTGCCCACCCTTAAGTCGAACTACCTGCCCTTTTTCTGGAATATTGAACGATGCTACCGGTAATTTTAACTGGTCGAGTAACTTCAATTCCTCGATCAAATCACTGTCCAACTCCTTCGGATGTGAACCAAATCGGATGAAATCAACCACACCGCGAGTAGAGCGCACACTGGTAAAGGTTGGGCCAATTTCAAAATCAAAGTAAATGAACATATAGGAGGGAAAAAGTGGCTCTTTGACAACTTGCCGCTTACCCCGAAGAATTCTCTCTAGTTCAATTTCTGGGTAGAAACATTCGACACCTTGGTTTTCAAGGTGTGCTTTAGCACGCCTCTGATCGCCACGTTTACAATACAACAAATACCAACGTTTCATTTTATTCCTAGCTACTGCTTTTCTTTTTCTTGAATCCTAACACCATCCTCCTCCTCAATAAACGGCTAATAAACTGAACACAAAAATAAACCCTTAATGTCCGAACAAGGCAAATTCAAATAATCAGTAATGAAAGATAAGTTTTCATAACGCAACAAAACTTTGAGTATTGATAGACATGCATTTCAAAAACAATGAGTTAGTTAATAATGCCAGAATAAAACACTGATTTTGCTCATTGCGATACGCTAAAAGCCCATGTATATCTAAAGCACAATTTTTCTCATCTCAAATACTAATAATTCTTATGACAAACCAACATCAATACTTTGGGCACCCAAGGGGCCTATTTTTACTTTTTGGCACAGAGCTATGGGAGCGTTTTTCGTATTATGCGATGCGCGCCATTTTGGTACTTTATCTTACAGACGCAACGATGAATGGCGGTCTAGGTTGGTCGACTAAAGATGCTCTCGATCTTTACGGCACCTATACAGGGCTAGTCTACATCACACCGCTTATTGGTGGTTACCTTGCAGATAACTACCTTGGGCAACGCCGTTCTATTTTATTGGGTGGAGCGTTAATGGCCATTGGTCAATTTACGTTGGCACTGCCTGCAGATGTGCTAGGCATTGGCTCTCTACACACTTTCTATTTAGGCCTTGCACTGCTTATCTGTGGTAACGGTCTATTTAAGCCCAATATCTCAACAATGGTTGGTGACCTATATAATGAAGGTGATAACCGTCGTGATGGCGCGTTCACCATCTTCTACATGGGGATCAACTTAGGTGCGCTACTTGCTGGTGTGATCTCTGGTTCTGTTACTAACTCATTTGGTTGGAAAGCCGGTTTTGTGGCCGCTGGTATTGGTATGCTGATCAGCCTTGTGATGCAAATGGCAATGGCTCAATCATGGCTTGGTGATATTGGCCGCGAACCAGCAGCTAAGCGCGATCTAAAACTGAAAAGATCAGCAAATAAAGAACCACTAACGAAAGCAGAAGTAGATCGTATCAAAGTTATCCTTGTGATGAGTTTGTTTACTATTGTTTTCTGGGCGGGTTTCGAACAAGCTGGTGGTTTAATGAACATTTACACGCAGCAATACACTGATCGTATGATGGGCGGTTTTGAGATACCTGCGGCTTGGTTCCAATCGTTAAATCCATTTTTCATTATTACTCTTGCCCCTGTATTAGCCGTATTATGGGTAAAATTAGGTAAGCGTGAACCAAACTCTCCAATGAAGTTTGCATTAGCGATGTTCTTCTTAGCCCTAGGCTTCCTATGTATGGTTGGTGCGGTTATGGAGCAAGGTGGTGACACTACCGTAAAAACATCAATGCTATGGCTTGTCGGTGCCTTCTTCTTCCATACCTTGGGTGAACTGTGTCTATCACCAATTGGTCTATCGCTTGTCACTAAACTAGCCCCACTACGCCTTGCTTCATTAATGATGGGAGCATGGTTCGGTTGTAACGCAATCGCGAATTATGTAGCAGGCCATGTAGGTTCTCATGTGGGAGAGCTTGGTGCGATGGCTATCTTCAGCGGTATTGCAGTAACAGCAACCATTGGCGGCGTCATTTTACTGTTGTGCTCTAACACGCTCGTTCGTTGGATGCACGGTGCAGAAAGAACCACAAGCTACGCTGAAGAAATTGAAGAGCAACAAGCTCAGTTGGTTTAGCTTCAAATTCACCTAGTAGTAATTCAAGAATAATAATGACAAACGGTCACGCTATAGTGACCGTTTTTGTACCAGAAAAGAATTCAACTCATCAGCGCTTAACTAAGGAAGCCATCATTTCTATATGCATTGCCGAATCATTTAGGCACTCAATGTAGGTAAACAATTCTCCACCAGCGTGAATAAAAGTTTCTTTACCTTGCTCAGCTATCTCTTCTAGGGTTTCTAAACAATCCACCGAGAAGGCGGGTGTGATGATATCCAACTTTTTAATACCGCGGCTTGGCAGAGCCTCTAATGTTTTATCCGTATAAGGCTGTAGCCACTCTTCACGTCCAAAAATAGACTGGTAGGTCATGCCGATTTGGTCAGCATTCAAACCAAGCTCTTGTGCCAAAAGTTCTGTGGTTTTTTGGCAATGCTGTGGGTAGATATCACCGTTATCGGCGTATCGCTTAGGGATACCGTGGTAGGAACAAAGCAAATAGTCACCTTGCCCGTTACGTTGCCAAGAGTCACGGACCTTACTCGCCAAAGATCGTATATAAGCAGGGTGATTATGATAATCACGAATAAAACGTAAATTGGGCGTCACAGGGATACGTTTCATCGCTTTGGCAAGGCCATCAAACACGGCAGCCGTAGTAGTACCAGAATATTGAGGGTACAGAGGCAGCACCACAATCTCTTCAACACCACGCTCCAATAATGTGTTGATACCCTCTAAAAGGCTTGGTGAACCATAGGTCATACCAAGTTCCACTGGTGTACCGAGATACTGTTCTAACGCTTGCACTTGGCGTTTAGAGTACACCATCAAAGGAGAGCCTTCTTCCATCCAAACAGATTGATATAACTTAGCAACCTTGGGGGCTCGCAGCGGAAGAATCACACCATGTAATAATGGACACCAGATCCAACGACTCATATCAACCACACGCTGGTCATGTAAAAATTGGCTTAAAAATCGTTTTACTGCCGATGCCGTCGGTTCACTCGGCGTTCCCAAGTTAACCAATAGCACACCCTGTTTTTGATTATTTTGCATTACTTCCATTCATCCATTTCATTGTTAATTATTGAGTACGAATTTGCGGTAGGAAAGTTCATAAAAAAAGCGACCTTTAGGTCGCTTTCACTATAACAAAGTTAACAAGCCTATACTGAGCCAATTATGCTAATGCTTTCTCAATATCAGCGCTAACTTGAGCAACTGGCTTAGTGCCATCAAATTTTAGGTATTTCGTATTACCCATTTGTGCTTCTTTACCGTAGTAAGTGATCAGTGGCGCTGTTTGCTCGTGGTAAACACCTAAACGAGCACGAACGGTTTCTTCTTTGTCATCATCACGAACGACAAGATCTTCACCTGTTACGTCATCTTTACCTTCCACTTTTGGCGGGTTGTAAATGGCGTGGTAGGTACGACCAGAAGCCAAGTGAGCACGACGTCCCGCCATACGCTCAACAATAACGTCATCGGCAACATCAAACTCAATCACATAGTCAACATTAATACCCATTGCTTTTAAGCCATCAGCTTGAGGAATCGTGCGAGGAAAACCATCGAGTAAAAAGCCCTTTTCACAATCAGCTTGGGTGATGCGTTCTTTGATTAAGCCAAGGATGATTTCATCAGAAACAAGTTGACCAGCATCAATCACTGATTTCGCTTTTTTGCCAAGTTCAGTACCTGCTTTAATCGCAGCACGTAACATATCACCAGTAGAGATTTGTGGAATACCGTACTTCTCCATGATGAATTGAGCTTGAGTGCCTTTACCTGCACCGGGAGCACCTAGAAGAATGATGCGCATGTTTAATCCTCTTTAGAAAATTATGATTTATACCGAAGCTCACAACCAGATGAGACTTAAAACCAACGGTAAGTTTCGGTATAACGGTAATGAGATGAGTGAATAATAATTCGGCAAGCAACATACACAGCTTACCGATCGCATTCAAGCGATGCATTCTAACATACAAATTTAAGCGACTAACCAGATTAAGACTAAAGAATATAATCTTGGCCGGATGTTCGCTGCAAGTTTGCCTAAAATATCGCTCGTTCTCAGCAGAGAATCGCTATTCAAAGCAAAAAGCTCGCAGTTGCGAGCTTTTGGTTAGCCAGTTAGCTATTCAACCTTAGTCAAAAGCTGATTAATTGCGGTTAAGAATTGTGACGGATCTTCCATCGAACCACGCTCAGCGAGCGTCGCTTGACCTAATAAAACTTCAACCCAGCGACCAAATACTTGCTCATCCGCTTCATCGGCCATCCGTTTCACTAACGCATGTTCAGGGTTAAGTTCCAAAATATACTTCACCTCTGGTACCGGTTGACCAGCCGCAGCAAGCAATTTTGCCATCTGCGTACCCATCTCATAATCGTCGGTCACAACAACCGCAGGAGTACTTGCCAGTTTAAAGGTAGTTCGAACCTCTTTGACACGATCGCCAAGGTACTGCTTCGTACGTTCAACTACCGATTTAAACTCTTCTTCAGTCTCTTTATGCTTCTCTTTTTCCGCTTCATCTTCGAACTGGCTCAGATCTAGCCCTGCTTTGGTGATGGATTGGAACATTTTCCCATCAAACTCAGTGAGGTAGTTCATCAACCACTCATCAATGCGATCAAACATTAAAATAACTTCGATACCTTTGGCTTTAAACTGCTCTAGGTGTGGGCTATTTTTGGCCGCTGCATAGCTATCGGCGGTGAGGTAGTAGATTTTATCCTGCCCCTCTTTCATCCGTTCAACATAAGCCGCTAAACTAACCGTTTGCTCTGCTGAGTCAACCTCGGTCGAGGCGAAGCGCAATAGGCTGGCGATCTTCTCTTTATTAGCAAAATCTTCTGCAGGCCCCTCTTTGAGTACCAAACCAAACTCTTTCCAGAAGGTTTGATATTTATCAGCATCATTGCTCGCCATACGCTCAAGCATGGTCAATACACGCTTGGTACAAGCATTACGCAATGATTGAGTCACCTTGTTATCTTGTAAAATCTCGCGTGAAACATTAAGCGGTAAATCGTTTGAGTCGATTAAGCCACGTACAAAGCGCAAGTAGGACGGCATAAATTGCGCAGCATCATCCATGATAAAGACACGCTGAACATAAAGTTTCAAGCCTGATTTATGATCACGATTCATCATATCCCAAGGTGCTTTCGCTGGAATATAAAGTAGGCTGGTATAATCGTTTTTACCTTCTACACGGTTATGGCTCCACACCAGTGGGTCAGCATAATCATGGGAAACGTGCTTATAGAACTCTTGATACTCTTCATCACTGATTTCTGACTTAGAACGCGTCCACAACGCCTGTGCTTTGTTGATTTGTTCCCACTGGGTCTCTTCAGTCTCGTTACCTTCGTCATCACGAACTTTGGTTTGGATAGAAACTGGAATTCCAATGTGGTCTGAATATTTAGAAATCACATCACGCAGACGCCATTCAGAAAGGAACTCTTTGCCTTCCTCTCGCATGTGCAAAATGATATCGGTTCCACGAGACTCTTTATTAATGCTTTCTACTGTATATTCACCTTCACCTTGTGAATACCATTGAACCGCTTCGTTAGCAGGTAAACCCGCAGCGCGAGTTCTTACAGTGACCGCATCAGCGACGATGAAGGCCGAGTAAAAACCCACCCCAAACTGACCGATAAGCTGAGAGTCTTTAGATTGATCTTGGGATAGTTTAGAGAAAAACTCCGCAGTGCCGGATTTTGCAATCGTACCGAGATGTTCAATGACATCTTCGCGGCTCATACCAATACCGTTATCTGAAATGGTCAGCGTATTCGCTTGGGTATCAAACGATAATTTAACGCCTAAGTTGGCATCACCTTGATATAAATCGGCATTAGACAACGCTTGAAAACGAAGTTTATCCGCAGCATCAGAGGCATTTGAAATTAATTCGCGAAGGAAGATCTCTTTATTGGAATAAAGAGAGTGAATCATAAGATGAAGTAACTGTTTGACTTCAGATTGAAAACCACGAGTTTCTTTATTGGTAGTAGCCGTTTCGCTCATACTAGCTCCATAACATCTGAGTTATTTTCATTCACACACAGAGTGTGCAACCAAGGATGATTTGCTAGTAAGATGAGGCTGGCAATTGTAAATTCAAGGTCAATAATCATAAAAACACTGTTTTTTTCATTTATTTTGATTATGCTTGCCGTAATTTTTATCAAAGAAAATAAAAACTAGCATAATGTTTCATCAATTGCTTCCCCAAGCAGGCTAGGTTGATGGACGGTTAAACATGCCAACAATAAGAAGATTATCATGAGTAACATAGGCACAAAATTCATCCTTGCTAACCGATTCACGTTTGATCCCAATAGTAACTCTTTGCTTGAACAAGAAAACGAACAAGAGGCTGTTCGCCTTGGTAGTAACGAAAGTCGAATTTTACTTCTACTTTGTGAACGCCCAAATGAAGTCATTACACGCCATGAACTGCATGAGTTTGTGTGGCGTGAACAAGGTTTTGAAGTTGATGACTCAAGCTTAACTCAAGCGATTTCAACACTTCGTAAGATGTTGAAAGATCAAACCAAATCACCAGAATTCGTTAAAACCGTGCCGAAACGAGGTTATCAAATGATCGCCTCGGTGACTCGAGCAACTCCCTACTCACAAAAAAACACCATCAACGAGCCTGAAGAGGAACCGTTACTGGCCAGTGAGTCTATCCAAGACATTGACGCGGATACAACTTCGCAACCCGAAGAGACAACATCCCAAACCGTGACGACAGATCCACTCGCGAAAGTAAAAATAGGGAAAGAAAAGTTAACACTGCAAAGCAAATTAATGTTGGTTGTAGCTCTTTTCTTACCTATTCTGGCTCTCCTATTGACTAGCCCTGCACAATCAAAATTTAAACAGATTGCGGTTTATAACAACATAGTTGTGAATACGCCCATCAATCATCCAGACCTAAACAAATGGTTACCTTCTATTGAAAAATGCGTAAAAAAATACAATGAATCACATACTGGAGAACTGGCACCTAAGCAGGTGATTGCGACTGGTGGTCAAAATAATCAGCTCGTATTGAATTACATCCATAGTTCTGAGTTCTCGGGTGAAAATGTCACTTTACGAATTTTAGCTAACCAAGATGATTTGGCCAACGTGTGTAAATAAGGGCATAAATATGAATCCAAAAGTGGCAACCCTCATCTTAGCTATCTCTGCACTATTCAGTAGTTGGTTATACTGGGGCAGTGATTTAAAAATAGAACAAATCCTAACGGCGCAAGAATGGCAATCTAAAATGGTCACTGTGGTAAAACACAGTCAACAGAATGATTCTGTTGGGCCAATCCGTCGGGTTGATGTCAATTCGAATGTAAAATATTTACCTAACGGTACTTATATTAGAATGTCAAATGTGAAGTTATTCGCCGTGGATGGTGAAAGTGAAAGTTTCATTAATATCTCAGAAACCGGCACCTGGGATATCAGTGATAGCTACTTATTGATATCGCCTAGCGAATTTAAAAACATTAGTTCTAGTAAAAGTAAGGACTTTACCCCTGAGCAATTAGAACTGATTACTCAATTTTTCAAGATGGATGCTCAACAAAGCCGACGTATTGATGTCGTCAATGAAAAAACATTATTGCTCACCAGCCTAAGCCATGGTTCGACAGTGCTGTTTATCAATTAGCCATCGAGTAATCTGTAACTTTACTGAAGGGTCGAAAGGTCCTTTGTTGCGAATCGCCCTTACTTCTTCACAAAAGGTACACCATGGAAAAAGCCAATATTGAGATCTACTATTGCCGCCAGTGTAATTGGATGCTTCGAGCCACTTGGCTAAGCCAAGAGTTACTGCATACTTTTAGTGAAGAAATTGAATCTGTGCGTCTCTACCCTGATACAGGGGGACGATTTGAAATCATGTGCAATGGGCAACGTATTTGGGAACGTAAACATGATGGTGGTTTCCCTGAAGCAAAAGTTCTTAAGCAACGAGTCAGAGATATCATTGACCCAGAGCGAGATCTGGGTCATTCAGACAACAGGTAAATCAGATAGCGACCGGTTTAAGAGCTAGTCGCTAAACGATATTGCGCCAGTCGTTGCCCCTCTAGCCCCATGACTTGAAATAATCCATCCGTATAAATAGCGTAGCTTGGGGGAAATTCATTACGTGGAAAGGTCGCGGACCCCGGGTTAACAATAATGACATCACCTTGACCTTGCGCCATAGGGATGTGCGAGTGGCCATGGATCAAAACATCACCTTTTTTTAATGGTGGCCTATTTTGAGCATTATATTGATGGCCATGCGTTAAGAAAAAACGAGTTCCTGACTCCAAAACTACCCAACAAAAATCCATCATCATCGGAAAGTCGAGCAGCATTTGGTCGACTTCGCTATCACAATTGCCTCTGACCGCCACAATATGCGGCGCCCATCGATTCAAGCACTCCGCAACTGCGGTCGGATTATACCCATCAGGTATGGGATTACGAGGACCATGATTTAAAAGGTCTCCTAGCAGTACTAAAGTGTCTGCACCTGACTGTTCAAATAGACTGAGCACTTTTTCAGTAGCAGGCAGTGAACCGTGTAAATCCGAAGCAAAAAACAACTTCATACTTTTATCTCCGTATTTTGGAGCTACAGATTGTACGAATTTCAGCACACTTCGTCATCTCGAGTTATGGATAAACATTGTCATTTATCACCACGAACAATTCACGTATGCTAAATAAGTTTCCTATATTAGGTTAGATGGCAAACAAGCATCGCCACTTAACTAACATGGCTATCGTTCTCATCACCACCATTTAGGTGATATCGCACAGACCAATGAGGTAGAAACATGAAAATACTATTAACGGGAGGGACTGGCTTTATCGGTAAAGAGCTGATGAAACAGATTTTCACGCACAATATCTACCTCCTTACGCGCGATATAGAGCGAGCTAAGCAACAGCTCGCCCATGTAGACAACGGTAGTATCACCTACCTGACTTCCCTAGCGAGTTTAAAAGACGCGAATCAATTTGACGCCATTATCAATCTTGCAGGAGAACCGATCGCCGACAAACGTTGGAGCAAACAGCAAAAAGCGATCATTTGCGCTAGTCGATGGGAAATAACAGAGCGGTTAGTTGAACTCATCCATGCCAGTACTGAACCACCCTCCGTTTTCATCAGTGGCTCGGCCGTCGGCTATTATGGTGACCAACAGTCTCATCCGTTTGATGAAACATTACATGTGCACCAACAAAGTTTTCCTCATCACGTTTGCGAAAAATGGGAGCGCATCGCCCTCCAAGCGCAATCAGAAAAAACTAGAGTGTGCCTATTGCGTACGGGGATCGTGCTCGCTAGCGATGGTGGGGCTTTAAAGAAAATGCTGCCACCTTACCGTTTAGGCTTGGGCGGCCCTCTTGGTAAGGGTGAGCAGTATATGCCATGGATCCACTTATTAGATATGGCACGAGCGATAGCCTATTTATTAGACACGCCACATGCACAAGGTGCTTTTAACCTCTGTGCTCCACATCCCGTACCTAATAAGCATTTTAGCCAGCTATTGGCGAAAACATTACGTCGACCACACATACTATTCACTCCCAAATGGGTTCTAAACCTTGCAATGGGTGAAGCGGCTGTTTTACTGTTTGACAGTATTAGAGCAAAACCTAAAAAGCTAACCGAGCTAGGATTTCACTTCCAGTTTTCACACCTAGAACCTGCGTTGAAAAATATATTACAACATCGTGCTTAACCAAAACTGGCCTATATTTTTTGTGAATAGCAAGGTATACGATAATGACAAAAGCGATACTTATCAGTGGATAAACCGACGGTTGCATAAAGTAGCACAACCAACTTAATTGTCATTAATTCGTAACATTCATGTGACATGATACAACTCTGGATATCCCAGTTAATCCAATATAAAGCGTTACATGTGGTACGACGAATATGACATTACACCAATTAAATTGGCTCAGTGTCGGTGTTGCGCTGACACTATTTTTAATATTATAGACACCTTTGCTTGCCCTCTCTTTGAGAGATAAAAAACGCTACTTTAACGGTAGCGTTTTTCATTTGCCCTTGATATTCCAATTTTCACCCCTATTTCTAAGACTATAAACTTGATTATCGCAAGGAAAATATCATGCAATCACCTTACATCGTTGAGGTCAATCAGCACAACTTTCGAGAGGTGTTCGAACGCTCAGTTGAGACTCCTATTCTCTTTTATTTTTGGGCACCCATGAATCAAGAGAGCGTACAACTCATTCCTGAATTACAAAGCGTAGCGCAACAACATAGTGGCGCATTCACCTTGGCTATTCTCAACTGCCAACAAGAACAGCAAGTGGCAGCACAATTTGGTGTTCAAGCCCTGCCAACAATCGCTCTGTTTATTAATGGTCAAGCGGTCGACGGTTTAGCAGGTGCTCAGACCATAGAAACAGTGAATGCAATGTTAAGCAAACATTTGCCAAGCCACGATGAAGTTGCGCTACAGCAAGCCTTAACACTGATAGAGCAAACACAACATTCGCAAGCACTCCCCTTGCTACTAAGTCTACCTGACGATATGAAAGCAAAAGCAGAGGTCAAACTGGCCCTCGCTGATGTGTTTCTGGAAACTCAGCAGTATGAAGCGGCAGAAACAGAACTGGAACGCATCCCACTAGAGTATCAAGATGGTTACTACAAAGGCTTAATCGCCAAACTGGAGCTGCACAAGCAAGCCGCTGACAGCCCAGAGATTCAAGCATTAGAAGAGATTTTTTCCGCAGAGCCAAACAACGCTCACATAGCAAGTGAGTTAGCGCTTCAATATCATCAAGTTAACCGTAATGAAGAAGCTCTCGAGCTGTTATGGTCATTTTTACAAAGCGACCTTAATTGCCTCGATGGCGGGCTCAAAAAAGTGTTTATGGACATTTTAAGTGCTCTTGGACAAGGAAATAGTGTGGCAAATCTTTATCGCAGAAAGCTGTATTCATTATTATATTAATAATATCAATCAATTAAACTGGAAACGTTCTGCTTTGATTGTTTAAAAAACCAGTATCAAATCTCATTATTTCATTTGTTCCATATCGATAACTGATAGAGAATGATCAATAGCAAAGCTCAAACGTTGATGAGAATCGCTCCTATATCCAAATGACTTGGAGATACCGGCAGTCGGCAAGTGAGTTCATCCCTATGAGCACAATAAGCTCTATGATTGGGGTGAACGAACTTAGCTAACACAGCGGCCGTTTCAATAGAGAAAGGAACATCAACATTAGGATTATTTAATACTAAAAAGGAACCGTTATGGCTATTGATTCACTCGTCGCCGTTGGCATATTTGTATTCGTCGTTATTTCATTTATCTTTTCTGCAGTGAAAACCGTTTCACAAGGGAGCAATTGGACAGTAGAGCGTTTTGGACGTTACACACACACCCTACGCCCCGGTTTAAATATCATTATTCCGTTCATTGATCGCGTCGGACAAAAAATTAATATGATGGAACAGGTGCTTGATATCCCAGCACAAGAAGTGATATCCAAAGATAACGCCAATGTTGTTATCGACGCGGTTTGCTTCGTGCAAGTGATTGATGCTGCGAAAGCCGCCTATGAAGTTAGCGAACTACAACACGCCATTCGCAACTTAACTCTAACCAATATGCGTACCGTACTGGGCTCGATGGAACTGGATGAAATGCTCAGCCAGCGTGACATGATCAACACTAAATTGTTATCGATAGTCGATCAGGCGACTAACCCTTGGGGTGTAAAAGTCACTCGTATCGAAATTAAAGATGTACAACCACCAGCGGATTTAACCGCAGCGATGAATGCGCAAATGAAAGCGGAGAGAAATAAACGTGCTGAAGTGTTAGAAGCCGAAGGCGTACGTCAAGCACAAATTTTACGCGCCGAAGGCCAAAAACAGTCTGAAATACTTAAAGCTGAAGGTGAAAAGCAGGCGGCTATTCTTCAAGCAGAAGCACGTGAACGCGCTGCCGAAGCGGAAGCTAAAGCGACAGAGATGGTTTCGAATGCGATTGCGCAAGGTGACATGCAAGCGGTTAACTACTTTATCGCTCAAGGATATACCGAAGCACTTAAAGCCATTGGTCAAGCAGAGAACAGCAAAATCATCATGCTGCCATTAGAAGCAACTGGGTTGATGGGTTCGGTTGCTGGCATTGCTGAAATGTTCAACCTGAAATCCTCACAAGATAAGTAGGCCTAACGTGATAGAGCTAATACAACAAATGAATTATTGGCACTGGCTCGCATTAG
Organism: Vibrio sp. V04_P4A5T148; assembly: GCF_963875605.1. Classification (NCBI taxonomy): domain Bacteria; kingdom Pseudomonadati; phylum Pseudomonadota; class Gammaproteobacteria; order Vibrionales; family Vibrionaceae; genus Vibrio; species Vibrio sp. V04_P4A5T148. Next base: position 30,112 of record NZ_CAWNMS010000027.1, on the reverse strand, counting down.
GCTTAGTGCTTGTTGCATTGGAACTGCTTGGAACTGCTGGGTATTTTCTTTGGTTAGGTATTTCCGCACTCATCGTTGGTCTTATCTTTGCGATGCTCCCCATCAGTTGGCAACTTCAGTGGATGGCTTTTGCAAGTTTATCACTCGTCACGACTTGGTTATGGTGGCGTAAACAATTTAAATCAGACCACGATGGTGACGAGACTCGTGATCTGAACCAGAAACAGAAACAGCTGATCGGACAAACAGCTCGTCTTAAAGAGAGCGTTCAAGAAGGGGCAACTTTTCGATTGCAGCTCGGCGATACGACGTGGACAGCGAAATGCCAGCAAAACCTAGAAGTTGATGTTGTGGTTAAAGTCGTAGATGTCGAAGGAATTGTGTTGATTGTTGAGCCTAAAGAGAGCCAGCCTCATTGAGTAAACATCAGTAAGAAAGTACATAAAAACCAAAAGTGATGAATTGCTTTTGGTTTTTTCATTTATGGGCAACCCAATTGTAGTGTGTGCCTCGACAGCTCATTAGCTAATGAGCTCATTTTCACACTGACTTGTTCAAGTCGTTATGGCAACACTGCCCCTTCAAATTATCTATGATCGGGCATTCACTACCGCCGTCGCCTGGACATTCGGTAATCCACTCTTCTAGTTGCAACTTAATCAATGAAAGCTCTGCCAGCTTCTGTGATACTTGTTTCAACTTCTCTTGCGCTTTCTCTTTGACTGCAAAACTGGTCCGGGACGGATCGTTGGCAAGGGCGAGTAAAGATTTACATTCCTCTAAACTAAAACCAACGCGCTTGCATCGCGCAATAAGTAAAAGATCATCAATATGCGCTTGTTGATAATGACGGTAACCATTCTCTGAACGAAGGGGCGGCGATATCAGCCCTTTCTCTTCATAAAGACGAATGGACTTAGCGGTAAGTGCTGTTAACTGAGAAACTTGGCTAATATTCATAGGCTAACCATTGAGAAATACAAAGACAAAAACACAAAAGGCATGGGAGTGAACCATGCCTTGTTAGTGCTAAAAATACAATGAAATGCCATTTACGCAAGAAAAATAGCCTTTACTCTTGGCTAATCAGCCACGCTAGAATCGCCGCTTTATCGGCTTTGTCAGTTTTCTGGTACCAATCGGCCATCATGGTCACTAGCTTATTTTCGCTCACCAGCGGCTGATTAACAGCGGCACGGTTTGCAAAGGCCCAATTGGCAAATTCTTGTTGCTCCGCGCTAGTTGCTTCGCCATAGAGATACTGCACCATTGTGAAACTAGCTGGCACGGCAGTCGTTACCGGCTCTGCGCTGGTTACTGTCTCACTAGCTTGAGCAGGAATTGGAGCTGCTTGACCACGTTTTTGATTAAATCCGACCTGATTCAGTGCACTGATTGAGGCGACTTTCGCTTGCGAATTATATTGATAGAGCTCTTTTTCATAATCTCGGATCAGTGAAAAGCCTTGTGTAACTAAAACGTCTTGTTGCAACTCCACTGACTGCTTAGCTGCATTAGTCAAGACAACCGCAGGGTTCTTATCAAATGCTTTGGCAGTGGTTTCATCTTTGACCATCGATGCCGGTTTAAGCAGCACCTTACTATTGCTTTGATTAAAACTCACCACGATCGCCGGTGATTTATATTTATTTTGATTACCACCAAAGTGAATTACTTTGTCAAAACGTACCAAAAGCTGGTTTGCGCCATCAGGTAGAGTAATTTCATTGGTATGGCCAAACGATATTTCAGGTTCAACGCCATTCACGGCTAGAATCTGGAGGTTTCGATCTATATTCACCACCACATCAGCGTAGGAGCTAGCAGAAATAACCATTCCTAATAACGCGCTAATCATAAGTTTGTTCATTATTACCTCCAGTTAAAAGGCGAGCTATCGCTCGCCTCGATTTACACTTTTAATCTATATGATTAGAAGTAGTATTCTACACCCATCAAGAAACGAGTTTGGTCATTGGCATCAGCATTGCCTTTACCATCACCGTCAGCAGGGGTCATCATATCGTAATTACGCACGTCAAAGTAGAGTACTGCAGATGGGTCTAGTACATACAATGCGCGTGCTGTAATTGCACGACTGCTACTTTCTGCTTGTGTTTCACCGCCAAATTTCGCTTTAGTCGTAGCAGAATAACCTGCTTTAAATAACCACTCAGATGTTGCCCAGTAAGCTAGTGTTGCAGAGTAAGCATCCTGTTTTTTCTCAACATTATTTACTTCGTTAGTCATATGTTTCCAAGCAGCTGTCAAGCTCAACTTGTCAGTAATAGATACGTTACCACCAACTAAGTAATAAGCAGCTTGGGCTTCATCTGTCTTAGCAGCCGTTGCATCAACCCATTTTTTCTCACCGTTAGAACTGTCAAATTCATAGTAGCCATCTTTAGCTGCAGTTACAGTTTTCTCTTTCGAACCAAGATAAGCACCACCGTGGATACCAAAACGTTCTGCGTTATAAGCTAACGCAAAGCTCACTACTGCGTTATCAGTAGAGCTTTCCATTTTGCTGGCAGATAGAGAGTATTTGAAACCACTGTAGTCTACAGAGTCGAAACGGATCACGTGATCTGCACGGTCTTGGTAACCAGCACCAATTGCATTGTGCCAGTCAAATACATTACCTAAACCTGGGTTTGAGTGTGGCCAGTCTACATAATCGTAGATAGAAACAAGTTGACGCCCGACTTTGACTGTACCTACATCATCAAATGCTAAACCAAGATAGGTATCACGACCACCAAATTGACCACCAGTATCACCATTAAATGCGTTAGATGTTTCAATTTGCCACACAAAATCAGGGCCAAAATTATTGAATGATTGAGTGCCACGAAGCCCGACACGTGATTCAATTTCCACACCAACAGTATCATCTTTCGCGCTATCACCTTTACTTTCAAAGTAAAGGTTACCAGCAGCTTGACCGTACAACTGGACATTGTCCGTTAGTTGAGCAGCTTGAACACCAACTGCAGCCATAGCAACTGCAGCGCCTAAAAGAGTACGTTTAAACATTTTGTCCATGGAAAAACTCCTAAGAATAGATATAGCTGTTTTTTATTTCCCCCTTAAGTTGGCCGCCGAAGGGAGAAATCATTTCCTATGTTGAAAACCTAAATTAGTCATTAATTTTCTGATTTTCTCTTTTCCTGCATACACATCGTGTATCCATGTTCACTAGACTAACTTCGCAACAGAAAACATCAATGAGAACTTAATTTTTATCTAAAAAAATATGAGCTACGGCAAACTTTGACCAAGTAAGTGATCAAGATCTAATAAGTCATAAAACAAAATATAAAAACAAAAAACTCATTAATTTTCAAAATGATAAAAAAACAATTACACTAATAGCTTGAAGTGCATCGCAATAATAAATTGAAAGAGAGTAAAGTTCTTCTTGATTGGCATCGAAGAAAATGAGGGCTTTTTTTCTAATTACTGGACATTTTAATGTGGCGGTTTGAGATAAAAATAAAGCCTCAAAATTAATTTTGAGGCTTTATGAAGGAAGGGATGCTTAAAAAATTAGCTTTTCATTAACTCAAGCAAATCTTGTTCGCTGCGAATTTCGATCCCTAGTTCTTGCGCTTTTACTAATTTTGAACCGGCCGCTTCTCCGGCAAATAGTATATCGGTGTTTTTAGAGACGCTTCCCGTTACTTTTGCGCCAAGCTCTTGTAGCGCCGCTTTCGCATCACTTCTAGAGAGTTTCGACAAGCTCCCCGTCAAAACCACCACTTTACCAAGTAAAGGGAGAATAGCATCTTGGCTCGGCTTTTCGATATTAGGCCACTGGATACCGAGTTCGATCAATTCATTAATCACCCGTTGGTTTTTATCTTGCTCAAAAAAAGATGTGATATGACTCGCAACGATAACTCCAACATCTTGAACTTCAAGTAGTTCTTCATGGGTCGCTTGGCGAATTTTGTCTAATGACCCGAAATGGAGCGCAAGATTCGCCGCCGTCGCTTCCCCGACTTCACGTATGCCCAATGAATACAAAAAACGGGGTAATGTGGTCATTTTGGCGGCATTCAGTGCATTAACGATATTTTGTGCTGATTTTGGTCCCATACGCTCTAACACCGTTAGCTGCCCTGCTTTTAGACGGAAGAGGTCCGCGGGCGTGCTCACCATCTCTTTATCAACAAGCTGCTCAATCACTTTTTCGCCTAAACCATCCACGTCTAACGCTTTGCGAGAGACAAAGTGCTTTAATGCTTCTTTGCGCTGAGCTTGACACACTAACCCCCCTGTACAACGGGCGACAGCTTCACCTTCAACACGCTCAATGTCAGAGTTGCACACCGGGCAGTACTGCGGGAAAACAATATCGACCACTGCATCAGAGCGTCTGTCTAACAACACAGAAACAATCTGTGGGATAACGTCGCCTGCTCGACGAATAATAACGCTATCACCAATTTTCACGCCTAGGCGCTCAATTTCATCAGCGTTGTGTAATGTCGCATTGCTGACGGTGACTCCCCCCACAAATACAGGTTCTAACTTCGCAACAGGTGTAATAGCCCCAGTACGGCCCACTTGAAATTCAACATCGTTCAGGAGCGTTATTTCTTCTTGGGCAGGAAATTTATAAGCAATCGCCCAGCGAGGTGCCCGCGCGACAAAACCGAGCTTTTGTTGCAATTCAATATCATCAACTTTAATCACCACTCCATCAATCTCATACGCGAGTTGGGCGCGACGAGTTAAGATACTTTGGTAGTACTCTTTCACTTCATCCATTGAAGAGACTAGACGTGTTTCAGGGCACATCGGCAGCCCCCACCCTTTTAACTGCAAAAAGCGCTGATAATGACTGCTTGCTAACTCAGCGCCTTCAATCACACCAACACTGTAAGCATAAAAATTCAACGGCCTTTGAGCTGTGATTTTTGAGTCGAGCTGTCTCAAGCTCCCTGCGGCCGCATTTCTTGGGTTAACAAAGGTTTTTTCACCTTTTTTGAGTGCTTGTTGGTTCAATCGCTCAAAACCGGCTTTAGGCATGAACACTTCACCACGAACTTCTAAACGAACGGGCCACCCTTTTCCCTGTAACTTCAGTGGAATAGCACTGATCGTTCGCACGTTTTCCGTAATATTTTCACCGACCGCGCCATCCCCACGCGTGGCGGCTTGTACTAACACACCATTATCGTAAAGCAAACTCACGGCTAAACCATCAAGCTTAGGTTCGCAGCAAAAAGCGTTAAAGTGGGCACTCGGTATCCGGTCTTGCATCCGCTTGTGAAAGGCATCAAGCTCTTTCTCATCAAACACATTATCTAAAGAGAGCATTGGAATTTCATGAGTCACCTGGGCAAAACCCTCTAAAGGCTTACCTCCAACACGCAAGCTGGGTGAATCCGCTGTGACTAACTCCGGATACTGCGATTCCAACTCAAGCAGCTCACGCATCAAACGATCATACTCAGCGTCAGGAATTTCAGGGTTATCTTCTACATAATAACGTACAGCATGATAATGCAGCGTCTCACGAAGTTGGCTTAATTTGTGTTCTATTGTTTGCATCATAATTCTCTCGGATCATGAAAAAAGGCTCCGACTAGGAGCCCTTAATGGTCGATGTTTATTCTACGCGTTGCGTGCGCTTTTAAACTCTTGGATTTGGCGTCGGTAGGCAGCCAATCGATCTGGCGTCATTAAATTACGCGCATCATCCAATACATTACCACCTAAATCATCGGCGATTTGCTGAGCGGTTTTAAGCATTAATTTGAAATTTTGATCAGGCTCGCCGTAGCAAGGCAGTGTCATGAAGAATGAGATACCGCGGGTAGTAAACTCCGCAGGATCATGATGTGCCAATGTACCGGGTTGCATCATGTTGGCAACACTAAACAGCACTTTCCCTGTACCTGACAGATCGGCATGCCGGTGGAAAATATCCATCTCACCATAAAGAAGGCCGTTTTGCTGCATACTGTCAAAAAGCTTAGTGCCGACAAAGGGATCATTTCCCGCACAATGCACATTCAGCACAATAACTTCCATTTCGGCTTCTTGAACGTCGGATTTTTGATTATCGTCAACAACGACATCATCTTGTTCACTGAGACTTGGGGATTCGGTTTTCATCGATATTGAGGGCACATCATCGAGTTCATCAAGCACATTTTCAGGTTCAAAGCTTGGTGAATAACCGTCAATAAGAGGGTCAACCGCTTCACTAAAATCTGGCTCTTTACGTACTTTGCGAATAATTTCGAAATCATCTTCCGGAGCAAATGAACGCGGGGTCGCAGATTGTGTATCATCGTGATCAACATCAATTTTACCAAGAGGCTTATCCTCAAACTTGGACTTCCCTTCTTTCTTACTGGTCCAAAGACCATGAAATAGCAACGCGGCTATCGCTAGCGCGCCAACAATTATGAGTACGAATCGCAATTCCTGCATGTTTCACTCTCAGTTTCTCGATGCATGGTTATTCTCAGCTTTACCAGCTTGAATTGAACGTGTCACCAACGTGGGTTATATCGGTCTATCGGGGTACTTTACCAAAAGTTTGTACCGATTTAGAACAACTTAATGTGAGAAGTTCAATACATGATGTGATTTTCACCACGCTTTTCTTCTTCGGCAGGTTGAGTAGAATAGCTTTTTAGCATTGATTAACAGATATTCACATGGATAACGGTATGACACTTAAGCAACGTTCAGGTTTTGGATACTTCTTTTTTGGTCTAGAGCTAGCACTGACCCCCGGCATTCGACGCTTTGTGATTCTGCCATTACTCATCAACATCATTCTCGTCGGCAGCGCTCTTTTTTACTTATTCAATCATCTCAATACGTGGATAGAACAGTTTATTGGTCAAATCCCTGATTTTTTATCTTGGCTAAGTTACGTTTTATGGCCATTGCTCGCGATCACTATCTTAGCCACGTTCTCCTATTTTTTTAGTACGCTGGCTAACTTCGTCGCTGCACCATTGAATGGGCTACTCGCAGAAAAAGTGGAAGAAAGATTAATTGGCGCTCCAATCAACAGCGATGGCATCTGGTCTATAGTCAAAGACATCCCACGTATCCTCGCAAGAGAGTGGCGAAAATTAATCTATACCTTACCCAAAGCAATCGGTTTGTTCTTATTGCTCCTAATTCCTGCCTTAGGACAAACCTTAGGCCCTTTGCTGTGGTTCATTTTCACTGCATGGATGTTAGCCATACAATACTGTGACTACCCATTTGACAACCACAAAGTGAGCTTTAACCAGATGAGACACAATTTGAAACAAAAACAGACCAAGGCATATAGCTTTGGTGTTTTAGTGTCGATTTTTACCACCATACCCATTGTTAACTTAATCGTCATGCCGGTTGCTGTATGCGGTGCAACAGCCATGTGGGTTGGTGAATTTAAAAACAAACTGCAGTGATGGTGCGAGGGAGATTCAACCTGCATATCCCTCTATAAGTTATAACTTTTTAATCCTTTTACGTTTTAAGGTTAACACCTATTCTGCATCTGTATCCACTCACGTGTCTTATCAGACCGCCAGGCACATATAACGTGTGTAATAAAGGAATATCGCAATGAGCAAAATTTACGAAGACAACTCTCTGACTATTGGTAACACTCCTCTTGTTCGCTTAAACAAAGTCAGTAAAGGTAAGGTACTGGCGAAAATTGAAGCGCGCAACCCAAGCTTTAGCGTGAAGTGCCGTATCGGTGCCAACATGATTTGGGAAGCAGAAAAAGCTGGCACACTGAAACCTGGCGTTGAACTTGTGGAGCCAACCAGCGGTAACACCGGTGTTGCTCTTGCGTTTGTTGCAGCAGCTCGTGGTTATAAGTTGACGCTTACTATGCCTGAATCAATGAGTTTAGAGCGCCGTAAACTGCTTAAAGCTTTAGGAGCCAACCTTGAACTCACCGAAGCGGCGAAAGGCATGAAAGGCGCAATTGCTAAAGCAGAAGAAATTGTTGCCAGCAACCCTGAAAAATACTTGTTGCTGCAGCAATTCAATAACCCAGCCAACCCACAAATCCACGAAAAAACAACCGGGCCCGAAATCTGGGATGCAACTGATGGTGAGATTGACGTGTTCGTTGCAGGTGTCGGAACCGGTGGTACTTTAACGGGCACAAGTCGCTACATTAAGGGCCAAAAAGGCAAGGCTATCATCTCAGTTGCGGTTGAACCTGCGGAGTCGCCAGTCATTGCTCAAGCACTTGCTGGAGATGAAATCAAACCTGCGCCACACAAAATCCAAGGTATAGGAGCAGGATTTATTCCTGGCAACCTCGATTTATCCCTCATTGACCGTGTTGAAGCCGTCACTTCAGAAGAAGCGATTGAAATGGCAAGACGCCTCATGGAAGAGGAAGGGATTTTGGCTGGAATTTCATCAGGCGCAGCGATTGTAGCAGCGAATAGATTAGCAGAACTACCTGAATTTGAAGGAAAAACAATTGTAGCGGTACTACCAAGCTCAGGTGAGCGTTATCTGAGCACCGCACTATTTTCTGGCCTATTTACCGAGAAAGAGAACCAACAATAATAGGTGGTTAAATCAAATTTTCGTTTAAAAAAGCCCCATACAGGGGCTTTTTTGTTGATCCTTGCCTCACCTTTGGTAATATCACCTCGTTTTATTTTAAGCTTCGAAATAAAGAAGTCAGAAACGTATTAACTATAATGACGAATGACAACATAGATTGAAATCGTGATTATGAAATTTAAATCAGTATCAGCTATGACACTAAAACAGCGTTACTCTGCTAGCAGAACCGTTGATTAGCAGTTAAGCTGTTCTGGTGAAGAAACTAACAAAAAATAAATCAATTGGGGTATATAACATGTACGAGAAGCAAGTAGAAATCACTGCAGAAAACGGCCTTCACACTCGTCCTGCTGCGCAGTTCGTTAAAGAAGCAAAAGTATTCGATGCAGACATCACAGTGACTTCTAACGGCAAAAGCGCAAGTGCTAAGAGCCTATTCAAACTTCAAACTCTTGGCCTAGTAAAAGGTACCGTTGTGACTATTTCTGCTGAAGGCCCTCAAGCTAAGCAAGCGGTAGATCACCTAGTTGCTCTCATGGACCAACTACATTAATCCGGTCCACTATTTCAAAGCCATTTTGTGAAAACAAAATGGCTTTGTTGGAAATAGTCTACATTTTGAGCTACTAATTACCGTTAGCGCAATAGTCCACATTCTCCCGTTTACAGTTGACCAATTTAAGGTAACGCTATGATTTCAGGCATCCTAGCATCTCCAGGCATTGCTTTTGGTAAAGCACTGCTACTTCAAGAAGATGAAATTGTCCTAAATACTCACTCTATTTCAGATGACCAAGTAGAAGCAGAAGTTCAGTGTTTTTATGACGCTCGTAACAAATCTTCTGCTCAGCTAGAAGTGATCAAACAAAAAGCACTTGAAACATTTGGTGAAGAAAAAGAAGCCATCTTTGAAGGCCACATCATGTTGCTTGAAGATGAAGAGCTAGAAGAAGAAATTTTAGCACTCATCAAAAATGACAAAATGCATGCAGACAACGCGATCTATACCGTGATCGAAGAGCAGGCTGCTGCCCTAGAATCTCTTGATGATGAATATCTAAAAGAACGCGCGACAGACATCCGCGATATCGGTACGCGCTTTGTTAAAAATGCACTCGGCATTAATATCGTTTCACTGAGTGATATTAACGAACGGGTGATTCTTGTTGCTTACGATTTAACACCTTCTGAAACTGCACAAATCAATCTTGATTACGTGCTGGGTTTTGCTTGTGATATCGGTGGTCGTACATCTCATACTTCAATCATGGCACGTTCACTTGAGCTTCCAGCGATTGTTGGTACTAACGACATCACTAAGAAAGTAAAGAATGGCGACATGCTTATTCTTGACGCCATGAACAACAAAATCATCATTAATCCTTCAGAAGCACAGCTTGAAGAAGCGAAAAAAATTCGTGATGATTTTGCTGCGGAAAAAGAAGAGCTCGCAAAACTAAAAGACCTACCTGCTATCACACTCGATGGCCACCAAGTTGAAGTATGCGGTAACATCGGCACAGTAAAAGACTGCGATGGTATTTTACGCAACGGTGGTGAAGGCGTTGGCTTATATCGTACTGAGTTTTTATTCATGGACCGCAGCGCGCTACCAACTGAAGATGAGCAATACCAAGCTTATAAAGAAGTTGCAGAAGCAATGAGTGGTGAAGCGGTGATTATCCGTACCATGGATATCGGTGGTGATAAAGATCTTCCGTACATGGATCTACCAAAAGAGATGAACCCATTTTTGGGCTGGCGCGCGATTCGCATCAGCTTAGACCGTCGTGACATCTTACGAGATCAGCTTCGTGGCATTCTGCGTGCATCTGCGCATGGTAAACTGCGTATCATGTTCCCGATGATCATCTCTGTAGAAGAAATTCGTGAGCTTAAAAACGCCATTGAAGAATACAAAGAAGAACTTCGCACTGAAGGCTTAGCGTTCGATGAAAATATCGAAATCGGCGTTATGGTTGAAACACCTGCGGCAGCGGCAATTGCGCACCACTTGGCAAAAGAAGTGTCATTTTTCTCTATCGGTACCAATGATTTAACCCAATACACTCTTGCGGTTGACCGTGGTAACGAAATGATTTCACACCTGTATAACCCACTTTCTCCAGCGGTTTTAACCGTGATTAAGCAGGTGATTGATGCCTCACACGCTGAAGGTAAATGGACGGGTATGTGTGGCGAGTTAGCGGGTGATGAACGTGCAACGCTACTTCTACTTGGTATGGGACTCGATGAATTCTCTATGAGTGGTATCTCTATCCCTAAAGTGAAGAAAGTGATCCGCAACTCAAACTTCGCCGAAGTTAAAGCGATGGCAGAAGAAGCACTCTCTTTCCCAACCGCAGCTGAAATCGAAGCTTGTGTGGAAAAATTCATCGCAGAGAAAACGCAATAATTCGCTAATACCAATGAGATAGACGACTAAAAATAGGTCGTCTATTGTTGGCGATTGGTATACTATAATTCGACAGAATAAAATTAAACGTTAGGAGCATGACACAATGGGTCTGTTTGATAAACTTAAGAAGCTAGTATCTGACGACAGCTCAGATGCAGGTGCGATTGAAATTATTGCCCCTCTTTCAGGTGAAATCGTCAATATCGAAGATGTGCCAGATGTTGTTTTCGCTGAAAAAATTGTTGGTGATGGTATTGCGATTAAACCATCAGGCAACAAAATGGTAGCTCCAGTTAACGGCACTATCGGTAAGATTTTCGAAACTAACCACGCGTTTTCAATCGAGTCTGATGACGGTGTTGAGTTATTCGTTCACTTTGGTATCGACACAGTTGAGCTAAAAGGTGAAGGTTTTACTCGTATCGCTCAAGAAGGCCAATCGGTTAAAGCAGGCGATACTGTTATCGAATTCGACCTAGCGCTTCTTGAAGAGAAAGCAAAATCAACACTAACACCTGTTGTTATCTCTAACATGGACGAAATCAAAGAGCTGAACAAGCTTTCTGGCACCGTCGTTGTTGGTGAAACACCGGTTCTACGTGTAACTAAGTAATTCGTTAAAATTTTTATTACGTAAAAAACGCTGCTGATTTGCAGCGTTTTTTGTTTCTACAAAAACAGCTCAAATCGCACTACAAACCTAACGCGTATTTCAACAGTTTTTCCTTCACTGGGCCTGAATGTTCGGCCAACTTCAATACCGCGTTGCGCACCAACTTTGCAGGCAAAACCTCGTTGCTGAACGTTTTATAAAACAGATCCATTCCTGATTGCATCACTAAATTATCCGGCCTTCTGCGTGTTTCATAATTCCGTAATTGCGCTGGTGTTAAAGCTTCTTGATTTTGTGTCACAGCTAACAACGCTTTTACATCTTTAAACCCTAAATTCACCCCTTGCCCAGCCAGAGGGTTAATCGTGTGTGCTGAATCGCCAACCAAAACACATTGCCGTTTCGCATACGTCTGAGCATGACGACGAGTGAGGGGAAATGCCCCACACTGCAACACGTTAATATCGCCTAGTTCCTCAGGAAAAGAGGCCAACACTTGCTCCCTTAACTGCTGCTTGTTCATCGCACACAATTGGCGAATTCGTTTTGGTGAGTCATACCATACCAAAGAAGCTTGATTATCCGGCAAAGGAAGAAACGAGCGCGGGCCGGATGGAAAAAATTGCTGCCAAGTAATATCTTGCTGAGGTTGATGAGTTTCGACATTGATCAACATGCAATGGTGCCGATAATCCCACGCGGTAACACCAATTCCCGCCAGCTGCCGCACAAGAGAATTTGCACCATCCGCACCAATCACCCAAGTTGCAGTAAGAGTTGCGCCTGACTCTAAAAGCACGCTATTTTGTTGGCCAAACACAATGTGCTTGAGCTTATCAGGACAAAAAACCTGCAAATTCGGATAGTGCACAAATTGCCCCCACAATCCGATCTGAATAAGACGATTTTCGACCATATAACCCAGCTGAGGGAGGCCCAGTGCATCGCTATGAAAACGAGTACGGCACTCTGGGTGCTCCCAGGTTTCTAGGCGGCGATAAGGGCAAACACGCATTTGCATAATTTCATCCCATGCGCCTAAGTCAGTAAGTAACTGAACCGAAGTTTGCGAAATGGCAGAAACGCGCAGATCCATTGCTTGGTCTATTGTAAATGCTTCAGGCTCTATACCTTCGACCATAGCAACCGTGCGACCTTGCTTAGCAAAGCCTATAGCCACTGCCGCCCCAACCATGCCACCGCCAATCACCACCACGTCAAAATTGTTCATTGTTTACACTTAATCGTCTGAGTTTTGAGTCGATTTTCATTGTACGTTTTCAGCTCTTTTTTGCGAATTTTTTTACACAAAAACCCTGCACTTTCTATGGTGAAAATCTAGAGATGACGGAACATGCGAGAGATTTTATTGGATGACTAGTCAGTGACTTTTTAAAGCAGTACAATACGCGGCTTACCGCCGAGATGGCGGCTACAATTTGAGCATTAGTTCAACCAATTTAGACCAATAAGACGAGCGAAAGTGAGATGAGTAAGAAACTGCTAATTAAAACCTGGGGCTGCCAGATGAACGAATACGATTCATCAAAAATGGCCGACCTGCTTAACGCTGCAAACGGCTACGAGCTAACGGAAGAGCCAGAGGAAGCAGATGTATTATTACTTAACACCTGTTCGATCCGAGAAAAAGCACAAGAGAAAGTCTTTCACCAACTGGGTCGTTGGAAAACATTGAAAGATAAAAAACCAGGCGTCGTGATTGGCGTTGGCGGCTGTGTTGCAACCCAAGAAGGTGATCACATTCGTGAACGCGCTCCCTTTGTTGATGTTATTTTTGGCCCGCAGACCCTACACCGCTTGCCAGAAATGATAAAACAATCGCAAACCAACGATGCGCCAGTCATGGACATTTCGTTCCCAGAGATTGAAAAATTCGACCGTTTACCAGAACCAAAAGCAGACGGCGCAACTGCATTCGTCTCTATTATGGAAGGGTGTTCAAAATACTGCACTTACTGCGTAGTACCTTACACTCGCGGTGAAGAAGTCAGTCGCCCGATGGATGATGTGTTGTATGAAATCGCGCAACTCGCGGCGCAAGGTGTACGCGAAGTCAATCTTTTAGGACAAAACGTTAACGCATACCGTGGCCCTATGCACGATGGTGAAATCTGTTCATTTGCCAATCTGTTACGCTTAGTCGCCTCCATTGATGGCATTGATCGCATTCGATTCACCACCAGCCACCCACTCGAATTTACCGACGATATTATTGCCGTTTATGAAGACACACCTGAACTGGTGAGTTTCCTGCATCTTCCGGTACAAAGTGGTTCAGATCGAATCTTAACCATGATGAAGCGCCCACACACCGCGATTGAGTACAAATCCATTATTCGCAAACTGCGTAAGGCGCGCCCAGAGATCCAAATTAGTTCTGACTTTATTGTCGGTTTCCCCGGTGAAACAGATAAAGACTTTCAAGATACAATGAAGCTGATTAAAGACGTTGATTTTGATATGAGCTTCAGCTTTATCTTCTCCCCTCGCCCGGGTACGCCAGCCGCTGATTACCCATGTGATTTATCAGAAGACGCCAAAAAAGAGCGCTTATATGAACTGCAGCAAACAATCAACGCACAAGCGATGCGTTACTCACGTTTGATGTTAGGTACAGAACAACGCGTATTAGTCGAAGGCCCATCTAAGAAAAATCTAATGGAGCTTCGCGCCCGTACCGAAAATAACCGTGTCGTTAACTTTGAAGGCTCCGCCGATCTGATTGGCCAATTTGTCGATGTAAAAATTGTCGATGTGTTTGCCAACTCACTGCGTGGTGAACTTGTTCGCACTGAACAAGCGATGGATCTTCGCACCGTGATTTCACCAACGCAAATGATGGCGAAAACACGTCGAGAAAATGAGCTAGGGGTAGCCACTTTTACACCTTAGGTTTAAGCATAATGTCATACAGTGCTCGATCATAATCGGGCACTGTACCATGGCAAACTGAGAGGCAACATTGAGCAATAAAATTGTTACGCTAGAGATAGATCTAGAACCTTCAGACAACCGCCGTCTTGCTAGCCTGTGCGGTCCATTCGATGACAACATCAAACAATTAGAACGCCGTCTTGGTGTTGAAATTAATCACCGCAGCCAGTTTTTCACCATAGTCGGTAAACCACACACTGCCGCGGCTGCGTTGGATATTATCAAATCTTTGTACGTTAATACCTCACCCATACGTGGTCAAATTCCCGATATCGAACCAGAGCAAATTCATCTAGCCATCAAAGATTCAGGGATCCTTGAGCAGCCGTCTGAATCAAGTATTCAACATGGCAAAGAAGTCTTCATTAAGACCAAGAAAGGGCTGATAAAGCCGCGTACGCCTAACCAAGCTCAGTATCTCGTTAACATGGTGACGCACGACATCAGCTTTGGTATTGGCCCAGCAGGGACAGGTAAAACCTACTTAGCCGTTGCCGCTGCAGTTGATGCGCTAGAGCGCCAAGAAGTTCGTCGAATTTTGTTAACACGCCCGGCGGTTGAAGCAGGTGAAAAATTGGGCTTCCTACCCGGTGATTTAAGCCAAAAAGTCGACCCGTACCTACGACCGCTTTATGACGCGTTGTTTGAAATGCTTGGCTTTGAGCGAGTAGAAAAGCTCATTGAACGCAATGTGATTGAAGTTGCGCCACTCGCTTACATGCGCGGACGTACGCTCAACGATGCTTTTATTATTTTAGATGAAAGTCAAAACACTACCGTTGAACAAATGAAAATGTTCCTGACACGGATTGGGTTTAATTCAAGAGCCGTTATTACGGGTGATGTGACACAAATCGATTTGCCGCGTGGCGCTCGTTCAGGTCTTCGCCACGCCATTGAAGTGCTCAATGAAGTTGACGAAATCAGCTTCAACTTCTTTTTGTCTGATGATGTCGTACGTCATCCAGTGGTTGCTCGTATCGTCAACGCTTACGAAAAATGGGAAGCTCAGGACCAAAAAGAGCGTAAAGCTCAAGAGCAACGTCGTCGTGAAGAGCGAGAAGTCAAGCCTGTGGATGTTTCTACTGAAGTGAATACAGTAACCGCAACAAAAAACGTTGGTGAATAATGAGTATCGAACTAGATTTACAATTAGCGGTCAAAAATGAGCAAGGGTTACCTACTTTTGATGATATCAGCCATTGGTTAACTCACGCGGTGACCCCATTTCAGGAACAAGCGGAAGTCACTGTGCGAATTGTTGATTCCGAAGAGAGTCAACAGCTCAATCGCGATTACCGAGGAAAAGATAAGCCGACCAACGTGCTATCCTTCCCTTTTGAGATGCCTCCGGGCATAGAGTTGGATCTGCTCGGTGACCTTGTCATTTGCCGCCAAGTGGTGGAACAAGAAGCCGATGAGCAACAAAAACCGTTGATGGCACACTGGGCTCATATGGTTGTACACGGCAGTCTACATCTGCTAGGTTATGATCATATCGATGATGATGAAGCCGAAGAGATGGAATCTCTTGAAACTGAAATTCTGCAAAAAATGGGCTTTGAAGACCCGTATCTTGCTGAGAAGGAATAGCTCCAGACAATGAAGCTAGTACCGCTAAAGTCGGTACGATACGTGTGCTATCACACATCTGATAGCGAGGAAAATTAGAGAAACAATGAACGAAGATAACCCCCAGAATTCTGAAGGTCCGAGTAGAAAGTCCTTCTTTGAACGCCTAGGCCAATTATTTCAAGGTGATCCGAGAGATCGCCAAGAGCTTGTGGATGTGATCCGCGACTCTGAAATCAATGACCTTATCGACCATGACACAAGAGATATGCTTGAAGGTGTAATGGAGATTTCTGAGATGCGCGTGCGTGATATTATGATCCCACGCTCACAAATGGTCACTATCGATAAAAACGATGACTTGGATACCTTAATTGCGCTGATCACCGATGCTCAGCACTCACGTTATCCAGTGATCAGTGAAGATAAAGACCATGTTGAAGGCATTCTACTAGCGAAGGACTTACTCAAATATTTAGGTTCAGACAGTGCACCTTTTAACATTTTAGAAGTGATCCGACCGGCAGTCGTGGTACCAGAAAGTAAACGGGTTGATCGCTTATTGAAGGAGTTCCGAGAGGAGCGTTACCACATGGCGATCGTCGTGGATGAATTCGGTGGCGTGTCTGGCTTAGTGACCATTGAAGATATTTTGGAAGAGATCGTTGGCGACATTGAAGACGAGTTCGATGATGAAGAACAATTGGATATCCGTAAGCTCAGCAAACATACTTTTGCAGTTAAAGCGCTGACCACCATCGAAGAGTTTAACGAAACCTTTGGTACTAAGTTCAGCGATGAAGAAGTAGATACTGTAGGGGGATTGGTGATGACAGCCTTTGGCCACCTGCCAAGCCGTGGCGAAGTTGTAGAGATCGACAAATACAGCTTTAAAGTCACCGCAGCAGATAACCGCCGAGTGGTTCAACTGCAAGTCACTATTCCTGATCTTGAATCACTTCCAGTGATAGCAGAAGAGTGACATAACCCCACTCACATCAGCAGAATGAGATAGATGATTAAAGCACTTTTTCATCGCCTAATGCGGCCGCTTGCGGCCGCTTTTGTTGGCGCATTAACCCCACTCGCTTTTGCTCCTTATCAGTTTTGGCCGCTGGCCATACTCACCCCCATGTTGCTATTGTTGCTCATTAATCAGCAACCAGCTAAAAAAGCAGCATGGATCGGATACTGCTGGGGCTTAGGTTTTTTTGCTTTTGGCATCAGTTGGGTGCACGTCAGTATTGATACCTTTGGTGGTATGCCCAAAATTGCCAGCCTGTTCCTGATGTCATTACTGGTCGGTTATTTAGCCCTTTATTCTGGGCTTTTCACTGGCTTACTCAACCGTTTTTTCCGCCGTAACACTATCAGCCATTTTTTATTAGCCACCCCTGCGCTTTGGCTAATTACCGATTGGCTTCGAGGCTGGGTAATGACCGGCTTTCCTTGGTTATGGCTTGGTTATAGTCAAATTGATAGCCCGCTTGCCAGTTTCGCACCACTGGGAGGCGTTGAGCTGGTCACCTTCTTCACGCTCCTCTGTTCTAGCGCTCTAGCAATGACGTGGCTTAAGCGCTCTTGGATACTCGTGCTCATTCCTCTGACCATATTGGCGACGGGGTTTGGACTACGCAATTTCGATTGGGTCACTCTCGATCCCAGCACACAAACTCGCGTCGCACTGATTCAAGGTAATATTAAGCAAGCGGAAAAATGGCTTCCCAATCAGCGCTGGCCAACCATTATGGCCTACACCGATCTCAGTCGAGAAAACTGGGACGCAGATATTATCGTATGGCCAGAAGCGGCGATTCCCGCATTTGAATTCGAGATCCCTTCCTATTTGAGTAACTTAGATTCTGCGGCAAAAATGAACGACAGTGCAATTGTCACAGGCGTGCTCAACCAAAGCCCAGAGCGATCCTTTTACAACAGCATTCTGGTACTTGGCACCAACCCTTATGGCGACTACCGTTATAACTCTGACGCTCGCTACCATAAGCATCATTTATTGCCATTTGGTGAGTTTGTGCCATTTGAAGATTGGCTCAGGCCCATCGCACCCTTTTTCAACTTGCCGATGTCTTCATTTAGCCGTGGTGACTATATTCAACCGAATCTGATTGCCAAGGGGAGACACCTAGCCGCGGCACTGTGCTATGAAATCATCTTCAATGAACAAGTCAGAGCGAATGTCACTGATGAAACAGATTTTATCTTAACCCTCTCTAACGATGCGTGGTTTGGGCATTCAAATGGCCCATTGCAACATATGGAGATTGCTCGGATGAGAGCTTTAGAGCTGGGTAAACCGCTCATTCGTTCAACCAACAATGGTGTCACCGCCGTGACGGATCACAAAGGTAAAATAACGCAGCAGATCCCACAATTTGAAACAGCCGTATTGAAAGCAACCATCACGTCGACCAAAGGAGAGACGCCGTATCACGCTGTCGGCACTTGGCCGCTCTACGTCTGGGTGTTACTCAGTTTGATCGTCGGATGGACAAGACGTCACTCACCTCATTCTTAACCTCAAAAAGGCGCATTTCAGCGCCTTTTTGAGGTTTTCTATCAGCAACACTTAAGGTTTTAATGGCTGACGAGTAAAAGCCGTTTGCCCACATTGAATACAAGGCATAATTTCAGTTGGATGATTATACTGGGTTTTATGCCCACAATGGTCACACACTAACATTCCAAGGCCTATCATCTCCCCCGCCTGGTACAAACCTTGTCTTTCTAAATCTTGAAACAATTCCACCCATTCCACTTTTGTTTTATCGGTGATTTCAAAAAGCCCCTGCCAAATTGAATTGGTAATCATCAATGAAAATGGGCTGCTTCTGCTCTCTTCAAAACTATCCGCGAATTCTTTGAGATCCGCTTTTACATAGGCAGAAATAAGCGCTAATTCATCTTTGGTGAGATTATTGGCAGCATCAACAACCTTACCTGATGTTTGCAAAACTTGGGACATTTCATCAGGACTATGTTTGAGCGTTTCAATCACGTCATCCACAATCTCTTCGTAACTTGTTTTACGTTTTGGCATCACCCACCTCCATCAAACCAGATTGGCTATTGTTGTGTACCCCTGCTTTAGGTATTCTATGTCGATCTATTAGACTCTGTTCTAACCGAACTCACAAATTCCAAGATAACCGGATATCATCGATGCAAGAGCAATATAACCCGCAAGATATTGAACAAAAAGTTCAACAGCACTGGGATGACAACAAGACCTTTGTTGTAAGTGAAGACCCAAATAAAGAAAAATTCTACTGTCTTTCTATGTTCCCATACCCAAGTGGCCGACTGCACATGGGTCACGTGCGTAACTATACTATCGGTGATGTAGTCTCTCGTTTTCAACGTCTGCAAGGCAAGAACGTCATGCAACCCATTGGTTGGGACGCATTTGGCCTACCCGCTGAAAATGCGGCTGTAAAAAACAAAACGGCACCAGCGCCTTGGACCTACGAAAACATTCAGTACATGAAAAACCAGTTAAAACTGCTGGGTTTTGGCTACGATTGGAGCCGTGAATTCGCCACTTGCACGCCAGAATATTACCGCTGGGAACAAGAGTTCTTCACGAAGCTGTATCAAAAAGGCTTAGTCTACAAGAAAACCTCTTCCGTTAACTGGTGTCCAAACGACCAAACCGTTCTCGCTAACGAGCAAGTTGAAGATGGCTGCTGCTGGCGTTGTGATACACCAGTAGAACAAAAAGAGATCCCACAATGGTTTATTAAGATCACCGCGTACGCACAAGAACTGTTGGACGATTTAGAGAACTTAGAAGGTTGGCCTGAAATGGTCAAAACCATGCAGCGTAACTGGATTGGTCGCTCAGAAGGCGTAGAGCTCAAGTTTGGTGTCAACGGTCATTCAGATCTCGACGTCTATACCACTCGCCCTGATACCTTGATGGGTGTCACTTATGTGGGCATTGCGGCTGGTCATCCATTAGCGACCATTGCAGCGCAAAATAACCCTGCTTTAGCTTCTTTTATTGACGAATGTAAGAACACTAAAGTTGCAGAAGCTGAACTGGCGACCATGGAAAAGAAAGGCATGGATACAGGCTTAACGGCCATTCATCCTTTAAATGGTCGTGAAGTGCCTATTTATATCGCCAACTTTGTGCTGATGGATTACGGTACAGGCGCGGTGATGGCCGTACCTGCTCATGACCAACGTGATTTTGAGTTCGCCACCAAATATGGCCTAGACATCATTCCAGTCATCAAACCAGAAGATGGCTCTGAAGTCGATGTGTCTAGCGCTGCGTACACTGAAAAAGGAGTCCTGTTTGGTTCTGGCGAATTTGATGGTTTAGCCTTCCAAGCAGCATTTGATGCTATTGCAGCCAAGCTGGAGGCTGAAGGTAAAGGCAAGAAAACCGTTAATTTCCGTCTACGTGACTGGGGGGTTTCTCGCCAACGTTACTGGGGCGCGCCGATTCCTATGGTGACCACTGAAGATGGCCAAGTTCACCCAGTGCCAATTGATCAACTGCCCGTCATTCTACCAGAAGATGTTGTGATGGATGGTGTAACTAGCCCAATCAAAGCCGACAAAGAGTGGGCCAAAACCACCTTTAATGGCGAGCCTGCACTACGTGAAACCGATACCTTCGATACGTTTATGGAGTCGTCTTGGTATTACGCTCGTTACTGTTCACCACAAGCGGACGATATTTTAGACCCAGCGAAGGCAAACTACTGGTTACCAGTAGACCAATACATCGGTGGTATTGAGCATGCTTGTATGCACCTGCTCTACTCACGCTTCTTCCATAAGCTATTGCGTGATGCAGGCTATGTCACTTCAGATGAACCTTTCAAGCAACTACTTTGCCAAGGCATGGTATTGGCAGATGCGTTCTACCACACGAACGAGAAAGGCACCAAAGAGTGGGTAGCGCCAACTGACGTAAAAGTGGAACGCGACGGTAAAGGTCGCATCACTCAAGCCGTAGACAACCAAGGCCGCAACGTTGAGCACTCAGGCATGATCAAAATGTCTAAGTCGAAAAACAACGGTATCGACCCGCAAGAGATGGTTGATAAGTATGGCGCCGATACGGTTCGTCTATTCATGATGTTTGCCTCTCCGGCTGACATGACGCTTGAATGGCAAGAGTCTGGTGTAGAAGGTGCTAACCGCTTCCTAAAACGCGTCTGGAAACTGGTTGCAGAACATAGCGCTAAAGGTGTGGCTGAAGCGGTAGATAGCGCCTCTCTTACTGGTGAACAAAAAGCGCTGCGTCGTGATGTGCATAAAACCATCGCCAAAGTGACTGACGATATTGCACGCCGCCAGACGTTCAATACCGCCATTGCTGCGATTATGGAGTTGATGAATAAACTCACTAAAGCGTCACAAGAATCCGTGCAAGATCGGGCCATTCTCGACGAGGCTTTAAAAGCGGTTGTCAGCATGCTTTACCCAATCACTCCTCATATCAGCTTTGAACTGTGGAATGCACTGGGTGAGAGTGATGTAGATAATACCGTGTGGCCGACCTACGACGAATCCGCCCTAGTGGAAGATGAAAAACTGATCGTCCTACAAGTTAACGGAAAACTTCGTGGTAAGCTGACCGTAGCCGCTGATGCAAGTAAAGATCAGGTTGAAGCACTCGGTTTAGCAGACGAGAACGTCATGAAATTTACGGATGGCTTAACCGTTCGTAAAGTTATCTATGTACCAGGTAAGTTACTGAACATCGTTGCGAACTAATATCGCAGCCTAATGTCGTAATAACTGGTTTATCAACAGGGTAGCTCGCTGCCCTGTTGATTTATCTTAGCGTTCTTACCCACAGAGCTATAGAGCGCTAAGATAAGTCACCTAAATATATGAGAACTTAACCCCAATGCGCCAAATTTCGTCTTACTCTCTGAAATTATCGTTAATTGTTATTATGAGCAGCCTACTCTCCGCTTGCGGCTTTCATCTTCGTGGCGATTACTCCGTTCCTGAAGAACTCAATCGAGTCTCTGTCACCAGCTACGACCAATACAGTACCTTCACTCGTATGGTAAAAAATCAATTACGAATGAGTGACATTGAGATTGTTTCCCCCTCAGAGACGGTGCCAAACATCTATCTAATAAACGAGAGTGTTGGTGAACGGACGCTTTCGCTTTATCAAAATACTCGTGCTGCTGAATTGGAATTGACGTTCAACGCCTCCTATAGCGTCACCCTACCTGAAGTGGGGATAAAAACGTTTTCAACCAGTGTGACTCGTAGCTATCTTGATAACCCATTAACCGCTCTCGCCAAATCGGTAGAGCGAGACATGATTGAAGATGAGATGCGTAAACTAGCTGCAACTCAAATTCTACGCCAAATGGCACGTCTAAAAGCCGATATTGCAGCGAATGAACATCAACTTGAACAACAAGAAAATGAACAGCAGCAAACAGACCAGCAGGCCTATGAGATAAACACCGTGGAAAGTGAACCGTCACAATTCACGGCTCCTGCGACAAACTAAAGGCGAGTAATGAGAATATTTGCTGACAAGCTGGCCGATCACTTAAACAAGCCCTTGATGGGGCTTTACTTACTGTTTGGCAACGAACCGCTATTGCTGCAAGAATCACGCGTGGCGATAGAGAAAAAAGCATTAGAACAAGGATTTGAAGAACGCCATCGTTTCAGTGCCGATGCCCATTTAAACTGGGATCAAGTCTATGACTGCTGCCAAGCTTTAAGTTTATTTTCCAGCAAAAAAATCATTGAAATTGAATTACCTGAAACGGGTGCAAATGCAGCAACAGCAAAAGAGCTCGTCGCCCTAGGTCAATCGCTTCATCCTGACGTACTACTTGTGATCATCGGTGAGAAATTGACCAAAGCACAAGAAAGCACTAAATGGTTTAAGACACTCTCAAGCCTAGGATGTTGGGTGAGTTGCTTAACCCCGGACATCAGCAAACTGCCACAATTTGTCATGATGCGCTGCCGCGCATTGGGGCTAAAACCTGATCAAGAAGCAGTGCAGATGCTGGCGCAATGGCATGAAGGCAATCTGTTCGCACTATCTCAAAGCTTAGAAAAACTCGCGCTACTCTATCCAGATGGCTTACTGACGCTGATCCGCTTAGAAGAGTCATTAAGCCGACATAACCACTTCACCGTCTTTCACTGGGTCGATGCGCTGCTCGAAGGACAAGCGAATCGGTCACAACGTATTTTACGCCAGCTCATTACCGAAGGCACTGAGCCTGTGATTCTGATACGTAGCCTACAAAAAGAGCTGCTACTGCTGCTGCAAATGCATCAAGATTTAACCCAGATGCCGATTGGCTCAATCTTTGATAAGTACCGAATTTGGCAATCCAAGCGACCTTGGTACGCGGCAAGCTTAAAAAGACTATCGAGAGATAAACTCAAACAGCTGATTGCATTACTCACCCAAGCCGAAAGAGTAACTAAAACTCAGTATGAAACCTCAACTTGGCCAATATTGCAGCAAATCAGTGTTGAATTTTGCTTGCCACAGTCCGTTGTATCAAAGTTGGCTTGAAGGCGTGTTATACTCCGCGCCATTTTGTCAGTAACCAGACCAATTTTAAAAGGAGATGACGCTTGCAACACCACGAATTGAAAGACTTTCTTGCCGATAAAGCCGACGATATGAAAGCCATTGATATCAAAACCTTAGATGTTAAGGGAAAATCTAGCATCACCGATTACATGATCATTTGCACAGGCACATCAAAACGACATGTAGCCTCGATTGCCGAACATGTCGCAACTGAAGTCAAAAAAGTGGGCATGGAACCACTGGGTATGGATGGCGAAAGTGAAGGTGAATGGGTCGTGCTAGACATGGGCAGCAGCATGTTGCATGTTATGCAAGAAGAGCACCGTGATCTGTACCAGCTTGAAAAACTTTGGAGTTAAGTTTTGAAAATTCAGTTGATTGCCGTTGGTACCAAAATGCCGAAATGGGTAGAAGAAGGCTTTCAAGAGTACCGCCGACGTTTTCCACACGATATGCCGCTTGAATTAGTGGAGATACAAGCGGGCAAACGTGGCAAAAATGCGGATATTGCAAGAATTTTGCAAAAAGAAGGCGAAGCTATGCTCGCGGCCGTGCCAAAAAGCAATCGAATTGTTACTCTCGATATTCCAGGTAAGCGTTGGGATACCGAACAACTGGCGGAACAACTTGAAAGTTGGAAGCTCGATGCCCGTGATGTATCAATTTTAATTGGTGGCCCTGAAGGGCTTTCTCCTGCATGCAAAGCCGCCGCAGAGCAGAGCTGGTCGCTTTCGCCGTTGACACTTCCTCACCCTTTGGTTCGAGTGGTCATGGCAGAGAGTTTGTACCGCGCTTGGAGTATTACGGCTAATCACCCTTATCACCGAGAATAACTATTCATGTTACGTAAGCGTAGCCAAATTCGTGACTACCAATCAGAAGCTCGGCTGTTTCGCAACCGAGCAATTGTCTCTTTTATTGCGATCATCATGCTGGTGGGCGTTCTGCTTACCAATTTGTACCATATTCAAATTAACCAATATCAAGATTACAAAACGCGATCCAACGATAACCGAATCAAAATCGTCCCGATTGCGCCTAATCGAGGGTTAATTTATGACCGCAATGGTGTGCTACTAGCGGAAAACCGCCCAGTATTCAACTTAGAGATCACACCTGAGCAAGTGCGCGATATGGATGATACGATCACGCGCTTACAGCAATACCTGACCATCTCACCAGAAAAAATTGCCACCTTTGAAAAAGAGCGTCGTCAGACACGCCGGTTTAATTCAGTGCCGCTTTTGACACAGTTAACACCGGAAGAAGTGGCTATTTTTTCGGTCAATCAGCACAAGTTTCCCGGTGTATCAGTAAGCGCAAGCTTAAAGCGCTACTACCCCTATGGTGAAGTTCTCACTCATGTTATCGGTTATGTATCCAGAATCAATGACCGAGATATGGAACGTCTAGAACGCGAAGAGCGCTCAGCCAATTACCAAGCCACTCGTGATATTGGCAAACTGGGGATTGAACGCTTTTATGAGGATGTGTTGCACGGCACGGCTGGCTACCAAGAAGTTGAGGTCAATAGCAGAGGACGCATCATTCGCACCTTAAAATACGTCCCTCCCGTGGCAGGGAAAGACATTGTATTAAGCTTGGACATTGATCTGCAGCTTTATGTGCACAAGTTGTTGGATGGCCGTCGAGGTTCAATTGTAGTGCTCGATCCAAAAGATAACGGTGTCCTTACCATGGCATCAAGTCCAAGCTACGATCCAAACCCATTCGTACATGGTATTTCTAGCGCCGCCTACAACGAACTTCTCAATGACCCAGACCGCCCGTTGGTCAATCGAGCGACACTTGGTATTTACCCTCCCGGCTCAACGATTAAACCTTTTATTGCCGTCGCTGCACTTCAAGAAGGGGTTATAACCCCAACAACAACACGTAATGATCCTGGTTATTGGGTAATACCAAACTCCAAAACGCGGCCCTTCCGAGACTGGTTGCGCTGGGGACATGGTCGAGTGGACATTAATAAGGCACTCGAAGAGTCTGTCGATACCTTCTTTTACCAAATCGCCTACGACTTGGGTATTGATCGTCTCTCTAGTTGGATGATGAAATTTGGCTTTGGTGACTATACAGGTTTAGACATTTACGAAGAAGGCAAAGCGAACATGCCAACGCGTGAGTGGAAAATGGCACGTCACCGAACCCCTTGGTATCAAGGTGATACGATTCCGGTCGGCATTGGCCAAGGGTATTGGACATCAACACCGATGCAAATTGCCAAAGCGACTTCCGTGCTGGTTAATCACGGCAAAGTGATTGCGCCGCATTTATTGCGTTCGACGCTCAAAAATGGTGAAGAGTTTAGCAGGCAAGAGCTTTCAGAATTAGAAACTTCGCCACCGATCGAAGGGGTGCCGAAACGCTACTGGGACATCGCAATCAATGGCATGCGTCTTGTAAACCACGGCAAAAAAGGAACCGCACGGCGTTCATTTACCAATATGAAATATGTCAGCGCTGGAAAATCTGGAACTGCGCAAGTGTTTGGCTTGGCAGAAAACCAAGTGTATAAGGCCGATGAATTAGCCGAACACCTCCGTGACCATGCCCTATTCACAGGCTTTGCGCCTGTAGATGACCCGCAGCTTATTGTCACTCTGGTACTCGAAAACGCAGGGGGAGGTTCTGGCAATGGTGGACCCGTTGTTAGGAAAATATTTGACCGCGCCATTCTAGGTAAAGAGGCTGAAAAATAATGGAACTGGATCCTTCAACAGGACAAAATCGAGCGCTTTTTGAGCGTTTGCACATCGACTTGCCATTACTGCTGGGTATTTTGTTATTGATGGGGTTTGGGCTGGTCGTGATGTACAGCGCCAGCGGTCAGAGCTTAACTATGATGGATCGCCAAGCCATGCGCATGGTACTGGCTCTTGGTGTGATGATCTTTCTTGCTCAAATTTCCCCAAGAACTTATGAGTCTCTTGCACCCTTTATGTTTTTCTGTGGCGTACTGCTGTTGCTCGGCGTGCTGTTTTTTGGCGAATCGTCCAAGGGAGCTCAGCGCTGGTTAAATTTAGGCTTTGTTCGTTTTCAGCCCTCAGAATTGCTTAAACTCGCAGTGCCTCTCATGGTCGCTCGCTACATAGGGAAACGTTCTCTTCCACCCACCTTTAAAACCCTAGTCGTTTCGCTGTTAATGGTGTTTATCCCTACCGTGCTAATCGCGAAGCAGCCCGATCTTGGCACTTCAATATTGATTGCAGCCTCCGGCATTTTTGTCATTTTCTTATCTGGAATAAGCTGGCGAATCATTTTTTCTGCCGCCGTGGCTTTGGGTGGCTTCATACCTGTGCTTTGGTTCTTTCTGATGCGTGAATATCAAAAAACCCGAGTCAGAACACTTTTCAATCCGGAATCCGATCCACTCGGTGCAGGTTATCATATCATTCAGAGTAAAATAGCCATTGGGTCTGGAGGGTTGTCAGGAAAAGGATGGCTACACGGCACACAGTCGCAACTTGAATTCTTACCTGAGCGGCACACCGACTTCATTTTTGCCGTCATTGCTGAAGAGTGGGGCATGATTGGCATCTTGTGTTTACTCGCTATTTATCTTTTTATCATCGGACGTGGTCTATACCTCGCGAGCAACGCACAAACGGCTTTCGGCCGAATGATGGCTGGAAGTATTGTACTCAGCTTCTTTGTTTACGTTTTTGTAAATATAGGTATGGTCAGTGGTATTTTACCCGTGGTTGGTGTTCCCTTGGCTCTCATCAGCTATGGTGGCACATCCATGGTCACTCTCATGGCTGGCTTTGGCATACTGATGTCTATCCACACTCACCGAAAAGCATTTTCTAAGGCAACCTAAGCATGAGAAACTCCCTATTTATTTTTATATTAACGAGTCTATTTCTCATCGGTTGTAGCTCTTCAAGCCGCTATTCAATAACAGACGACGTGGCCCCTAATACGCCACTCTCGGTTGAGCATATTGAAGATGCACATCCGCAATACGAACCCTATAGTTTGGGCGGCAACAAGAATTACACTTTGAGAGGCATAAACTACACCATTGTCAAAGAGGCCAAAGGATTTACAGAGAAAGGCCAAGCCTCGTGGTATGGAAAAAAGTTTCATGGACATCTGACATCCAACGGTGAAATCTACGACATGTATTCGATGACGGCCGCCCATAAAACGTTGCCGTTACCCAGCTACGTTAAAGTAACGAATTTAGATAACAAAAAAACCGCGATCGTTCGGGTAAACGATCGCGGTCCCTTTCATGAGGGACGAATTATTGATTTAAGTTACGCTGCCGCTTACAAATTGGGTGTAGTTCAAACCGGGACTGCGAATGTGGCTATCGAAGTCATCACCATCGATAAACCCATCACGACGTCACCACAGAAAAAGAAGGTTCAATATCTCATCCAAGTTGCCTCTGCAAAATCAGAGCAAAGAATACGAACTTTATCCGAACAATTGAGTCAAACATTGACGGTTGAAAGCTTTGTAGACAGTGTGAATGGCAGTCATCGCGTATTTTTAGGGCCATTTAATGACGATGCCCTGACTCAACAAACGCTAGAAAAAGTTAAATTACTCGGTTACGAGACCGCCTTCATCAAAGCGCAACCCGTCACTCAGTGACTTATCAAATCCAGTGATCTTGATTCAAGCTCTGGTTTGATAGGTCGTTTCTGTTAAGATATGGACAGTTAATAAGATAATTTGCATTCCTCATGAAAAAACACACATTCTTAAAACCGATTCTAGCGTCTTCTATTGCGCTTTCTGCAACCTTTACTAGCTCAGTATTTTCTGCGCCTATCGTGATACCTGATGCTCCTCAGATTGCCGCTAAAGGCTATGTGTTGATGGACTACCATTCAGGTAAAGTGCTGGCAGAAAAAGAGATGAACACCAAACTTTCACCTGCAAGTTTGACGAAAATGATGACCAGCTACGTGATTGGCCAAGAACTTAAACGTGGCAATATCTCTCCACAAGATAAAGTGGTGGTCAGTAAAAATGCGTGGGCTAAAAACTTCCCTGACTCTTCTAAAATGTTTATTGAAGTCGGCACTACAGTTACCGTAGAAGAACTCAATAAAGGTATCATCATTCAGTCTGGTAATGACGCTTGCGTGGCGATGGCTGAACATATTGCTGGCTCAGAAGACGCTTTTGTTGACCTAATGAATGCGTGGGCAAGTTCACTAAAAATGAGCAATACGCACTTTGCTAACGTACACGGTCTAGATAACCCAAATCTCTATTCAACTCCATATGATATGGCGCTACTAGGCCAAGCATTGATTCGTGATGTACCAAACGAGTACCGTATTTATTCAGAGCAGAAATATACCTATAACGGGATTACCCAGTACAACCGAAATGGTTTACTGTGGGATAAAAGCATGAACGTAGATGGTATTAAAACCGGTCATACGAGTAATGCTGGGTACAGTTTAGTTAGCTCTGCAACGGAAGGGAAAATGCGCCTCGTTGCTGTGGTTATGGGGACCAAAGATGAAAATGCTCGTAAATCAGAAAGTAAAAAACTTCTGAGCTATGGCTTTAGATTCTTCGAAACCGTTGCGCCACACAAAGCAGGTGAAACATTCGTCGAAGAAAAAATCTGGATGGGTGACAAGGATAAAGTGGCGCTTGGTGTCAATGAAGATACTTACGTTACACTGCCTCGCGGTCAAGCGAAAGATCTCAGCGCAAGCTTTGTTCTTGAAAAAGAACTCAGAGCACCAATAAGCCAAGGTGATGTGGTCGGTAAGCTTTACTACCAGCTTGATGGCAAAGACGTGGCTGAATACCCTCTTTTGGCATTAGAAAATGTGGATGAAGGCAGCATATTTAGCCGTCTTTGGGACTACATTATATTGCTTTTCAAAGGGTTATTCTGATATCCCTTGTAGAAGATAAAACAAAGCCGCCTTACCGCGGCTTTGTGATTATTGAGTTCCATCAACATTCGCTGTAGTATTCGCCACCGCTAATCGAATTATCAACGGGAGTTTCCATTATGCTGACTATCAACTCTGATGCAAAACTCAAAGACTTACTCGAGTTTCCTTGTTCATTTACCTACAAGGTGATGGGCCACGCAAAGCCCGAACTTCCAGAGAAGGTTCTTGAAGTTATCCAACGTCACGCTCCAGGTGATTACAGCCCACGAGTTAAACCCAGTGCAAAAGGGACTTACCACTCCTTATCGATTAACATTACCGCCACCTCTATCGAACAAGTTGAAATACTGTACAAAGAGCTAGGCGAGATCGATATCGTACGTATGGTTCTGTAGCCCAAAAACCGTGATTGAGATGCCTAGCCTCTCATTTTTTGATTTATTCAATTTTTTTTGAAAGCAGCTTAGGCTGCTTTTTTAATATAAATCATATAGATAGCATATACCCCATCACACTAA